>DATDRI010000102.1:0-3755 GCA_035291825.1 Vicinamibacteria bacterium
CGTTCGGGGAAAAATCAGTTTGAAGTCTCTCTTGGTGCCCAGGTGGCCAGGGATTGGTTGAAAAAAGCTGGGCCATCCGGTACCGCTGTCGTACTTCGCCGCCGACTCGAAGAGCGGAAGGAAACACGCCGCGCAGATAAAGGTGCCCTTGCGCTTTTCGTCGTTCAGGGGGCTGGTGAAGGGCCGCTCCGTTCCCTCTTCGAAGAGAACGTAATAGGCGTCCTCGTCGACTAGCTGCCGCCACTCGTCTTTCGATTTCTTGAGCTCCGGAATCTTCTCTTCTGCCGTATTGTCCTCCTGCGCTCGTCCGAGCGAACCGGGAAGTAGCAGCCAGAGTCCCGCCGACTTCAAGAAGTCTCGTCTGTACACTCAATCACCTCCCGAGAGTCTCAGTATAGCTCGGCGCCTAGTCTCCAGATCGGGTGACGAGAAACAGCCGAACTCCCGGCGCGCCAGTACCCGGCCGTCCGGTGAGCGCGCTTCCACCGTCCAAGATCCCGCCGATCCGGGAGGGAGCCTGTAGGAAGAGTAAGTGCGCCAGTGAGGGCCGCCGACGACCAGCGGGGAGCTCATGACGACCTCGTCCCCCGTCCTCCAGATATGACGTAGGACTACGCCTTGCTCGCCTCCTACCACGCGGGTCCAGAAGAAGACTCGCGTCCCTTCCGAGAAGCGGTCGCTCGTTCCCACCACCGTGCGATCGACGATACCGGTCCCCAGCGCGGCCTCCGGAACGGCAAGGCCGCTTCCGTCGGGTTCGTCTTCGGAAGCGCGTCGCTCGGGCGCTTCTTTTTCTTCCGGCGAGTCGTCCATTTCAGACGACGGCGCCAACGGTGCGGAGACAACGGCCCGTCGTGAAGAGCCGGAAGAGAAGTCATCCACCGAGGCTCGGCCGGAAATCAGGAGCCATCCGCCCGCCGCCAGAAGCGCCAGGACCAGCGAGGCGATGGAGATTCCCAGGGCAGAGGAGAGAAACGGCCATCGGGTCTTCGAGCCGCTCCGCCGTTCGGCCGAGAAGGACAGCTCCTGCAGCATGCGCCGATCACTCTCCGGTGTGGCGAGATTATGCCTGCGGTCCGCGATCTGGTAGGCGCCAAGGATCGACTGTGGATCGACACCCACGAACTGGGCGTAGGAGCGGATGTAGCCTTTGTTGAAGACGGCGCCCGGCAGGGCATCGAGGTCGCTCCGCTCCAGCGCCTCTAGGTAATGCCGTGCGATGTGGGTCTCTGCGGCGATGGCGTCGAGGGTGACTCCCCGCGCTTCGCGCGCCTGCCTCAGCCTGTCTCCAAACTTCATCTCGGCCAACTCGTTCCTTAGCGGAGACTTGGGCGGCGCGCTGTTACTAACCCGAGCCCCCGCGAGAAGATCGCGACGAGGTTGACCCTACATTATTAGCCTACTCGAACGGTCGAGTCCAACGGTCCGAGACGGCGATGCCCGGTCGCACTTGCGGGTGACACCGCGAGGAGATAAAATGCTCTGACTTCACTCATCGGGCAACGCCCACAAGCTGGTGATCCTTCGTGAGCTAGCCTGCCTGGGAGGGCTCTAATGAAAATCTACGTGGGCAATCTTCGTTACGACATCTCCGAGAACATAGTGGTTGGTCTCTTTTCCCGTCACGGAGCGGTGGAAGAAGTTTGGTTCGCCCGGACCCGTTCCGGCGAGCCACATTGCTTCGGTTTCGTCCATATGGCGGATAGTGAAGCGGCGCAAAGGGCGATTGGCGCGCTGGACGGCTACGAGCTGGAAGGAAGACCTATGGAAGTTAGCAAGGCCAGAGCCAGCGTCCACAGCGAGTGGGACTAGCTTCTCGAATACCCGTGACGCCCAGGGACGATTCTACGTGTAGGACGATGTACGGATCCGGGAAAAGGAATGCGGCCGGTTCTTCTTCAAGTGACTCACGGTTGAGTGCGAGGGCGAAGTCAGACGGTGCCGGGAACCTGCAATTCCGGCATGGGAGCGGTTTGAAACAGCCGTCGGCACGGTTTGGCGATCAACCGAGCCACTCTGGTGGCCCGGCTGACGCGGGCACTATCGGTCGCGATCCCGGTATTGGCATACATCTGCCGGTAGAGCTTGGAAAGCAAGACGAAGGCGAGGCGTGAGCGAAGGGTGGGGGTGCACCGAGAACGCCCCCAGATGACGCGCCAACCGTAGAATCGATCCCAGACGGCCTGCGTGCGTGCCCGGAGTTCCTCGGCTGAGAGCACCGGATGGGGCGTGTAGATTTTCGGGCGGAGATCCTGCGGGATCAACCAGTGCCGCGTCAGCGGAACACCGCCGATACGCGTCGGGTCCGCTTTCATGGACGCCTCCCATTTGTTGAAATCCACCGTTCCCGGGAAGGGGGTCATCATCACGAACTGAGCAAACGTCAGTTCGGCTTCCTGCGCGAGAGCCGCGGTGGCGTCGAAGGTCTCCGGCCGGTCGGTGGACAAACCAAAGATAAACGAGCCCAGAACGTGCACGCCATGCTTCCTGAAGGTGCGAAGTCGCTGCACCAATTCCGGGCCGGCGCAGTTGAAGTCCTTGTAGACCGACTTCAGACCTTCCGGAGTCACCGATTCCACCCCGACCAGAGCCCCCTTGATGTTCGCTTCCCGCATCGCATCCAGAAAAAGAGGATCTTCGGCCGCCTCCATGGTGATCTGAGTGAAGAACACCATATCGGCGGGAAGCTTGGCCATTTGAGCCATCAACTGGAATCTCTCTTCTCGCTGTGACTGAAGCTCCGCCAACCGGTCCCGATCGTCGCGCCTCTCGGCCAACTTGAGATCCTCCAGGGTCACCGGGTAGAAATTGTCGTCCGCCAGGGCGATGAATCGGAATCCCAGGCGACGGAGCGTGACGATTTCTTCGATGACCGCGTCGGAAGCACGCTGGCGGGGTTCTTGGCCGTCGGTGCGCCAAACGGAGCAAAACGAGCAGTGCTTGGGGCACCCACGCACCGTCTGCACCGACGCCCACATATAGCTCTTGGGGGGGATCAGATCCCAACGGGCGGGCTTGAACTGGTCGGCGTCGATTCGTCCCGCCTCGTAGCAACGCTTCGGCTCGCCCTTCGCGCAGTCGGCCAGGACGGTGGCCCACATGATGTCTCCGTCTCCTTTGACCACACCGTGCGCTCCGCCGACCTCATGGGCCTCCTCGGGGTATAAGGTGGCATGAATTCCGCCGTAGATGACGTAAGCCCCTCGCTCCCGCGCCATGCGCCCGACTTCGTAACCTCGTAGCGCGTTGCCGGTGTGGATGCCGATTCCGACCACGTCGCCGGGTTGAATCCGCCGGGGAGTGATGGGCTCCAGGGTTTCGTCGACAAGGATGGGGTCTCCGTACCGCTCGGGAGTGGCGGCGGCCAGGACGAAGAGCCACCGAGGCGTAATGACGCCGATACCAAAGGAGACGTGGCTCGGGTTGACTAGATACACTCGCATGAAAAGTCTTCCTGGTGCTCGGAGCTAACGCGAGCGATTGGGATTGGACGTGCCGGGGCACATCCACGGTCAGGTGATCTCAAGGGGATTTGTCGCTCGCAGCTCAGGCACAGACCTCATCGATACGGGCCAAGACTACCACGAAAAAAGGCAGGCGCCAAGGTTTAGTTGGGGGGCAAGGTCGAATCTCCCCGCACCCCCGCCACCCGATGCCGTCCAGGCGAAGGACTCCCGCTCGAATTCCCGACGGCTCGGGGTTACAATACCCGCTTTGCCACGGTTGGGAGCAATCAGACCCTAGAAAGAGGAGAG
>DATDRI010000103.1:0-2313 GCA_035291825.1 Vicinamibacteria bacterium
AGATCGTGGCCGACGAGACGATTCACGCCCAAGTCGGTGAGACCGTTTGGGGGGAGATCTCGAAGACGATATCCGAGGCCATAGACCATGACGGCTTCCAGAAGGGCATCTGTCGGGGCGTGGGTCTCATCGGGGAGGTTCTCTCCCAACACTTCCCGCGCACCGATGAGGATGTGAACGAGCTGCCCGACCGCCCTATCGTGGAATCGGAGTAGCCCGAGGGGCTAGTCCAGCGCGGACGCGAGAGAGTCTTCTACCTTGGTGAACGAGGGCGCGGAGACCGCAAAGTAAGATTCGAAAACCTGCCGTACTTCCGGAAGCGAGCTCGAAGCATAGACGTCCCTCCGGAGCGCCGCACCCCCCGGGAGGCCTTTGGAGATCCATCCCACCAGGGCCTTGATGCGGTTCACCACCAGCTTTTCGGGCAAGTACTCCTCAAGGCTCAGAGTGAAAAAGTCGATCGCCTCTCGGTAGTCGCTCATGGCGGGGCTCCAGGCTTTCCTTCCCGAGAGCCCGTCGCCGATCTGCCGAAACACCCAAGGATTCTCCAGAGCGCCGCGGCCGATCATGATGGCGTCCACACCCGTCTCGTCGATCATCGCCCGCGCGTCCTCGGCGCAGCGAACGTCCCCGTTTCCGATCACCGGAACCTTGACCGAGTCTTTGACGTCTCGAATGACCTTCCAGGCGGCCCGACCCCGGTGGCGCTCGCTACGACAACGCGGGTGAACGGTGATGGCGGCGGCGCCGGCCTCCTCGAGCGCACAGGCTACTTCGCGGGCGTTGATGGAGTCCGGATCCCAGCCGGAACGGATCTTAGCCGTTACCGGGATGCTCGTCGACCTCGTCATTCGAGAGATCAGCTGGCTCGCTCTGGTCACATCGCGCATCAGGGCCGCTCCCGCCCCCAGACGGGTTACCTTGGGCACCGGACATCCCATGTTCACGTCCACCAGATTGGCTCCCAGCTCCTCGATCATGATCGCGGCGTCGGCAAGACGCTGGGGGTCGGTACCGAAGACCTGTACTCCCACCGGCCTCTCTTCCTCGGTCACCGAGGCGATTTCGCGCGAGGCGTGGCTCCCGCGCGTCAAGCCCTCCGAGCTCACCATTTCCGTGACCACCAGGCCACAGCCACCCAAATGCCTCACCAAGCCGCGAAAGGCTCGATCGGTGTGGCCGGCCAATGGTGCCAGCACCAACGGTGGATCGACTTGGACGCTATCGATGACCAGGGGTCTCATGGCTCTAGGCCTTCCTCGATTCTCTCTTCCGCTACGATCCGATAGAGCGTGCGCGCTTCCACCGCCGACATACCTTTCTCAGGAAGCCGCTCGATCTCGATCTCGACCCGTCGGTTCCACAGTCTCAAGGCGAGCCGATCTCCTGGCGCGATCTCCTTTCCCGCCCGCACCGGCCTCCCGTTCATGGTTACCGCTCCTTCTTCACAGAGCTCCTTAGCGATCGTTCGGCGCTTGACGAGTCGGGATTGCCGGAGAAAGTTGTCCACCCGCAAACCAGACTCCCGTCTTACAGCCCGGGCTCCGGGGAGGAGACTTCCTGTGTTTCCGGAGTGGCCATGGGATCCAGCTTGACCTCGATAATGGCATGCTCGCGCAGCTGGGTCATGTACTTCTTGCCCTGTTCCTCTAGCTTTCTCTGGAAGATCGAGTCGGCAATCGTCTTGCGCACCTCATCGAGTGGCAAGACTTTCTCCTCCATCCTTTCCTCCACTTGGATGAGGTAGAAGGCCGAACCCAGGCGGATGACGTCGCTCACTTTGCCGAGTGAAAGGCTGAAGGCCACCTCATTCAGAGCGGCTGCCAGCTCCCCTTCTTCGAAGAAACCGAGATCGCCGCCTGCGTCACGGGATGAAGAGTCCGACTCGAGTCTGGCTACCTCCGCGAAGCTGGCTCCCTGCAAGATGTCCTGGTGCAAACGTCTAGCTTCTTCTTCCGCCTCCACCTCGTCATCCGCGCCGAATCGCACCACGATTTCGCGAATCCGCACCCTGGCCGGCTCGGTGTACTCGTTAACGTGCTCCTGATAGTACTTTTCGATCTCGGGCTCATTGACGGAGATCTTGTTGTCCACCTCGATGCGCCGGACCTCCTGGATCAGCAGACCCTCCTCCCACTTCCGCCTGAATTGCTCCATATTGAGCCCTTGCAGCTCCATCTGCCGCACCAGTTCTTCCTCGGACTCGAGGTTCATTTCCTTCATCACTTTGGCCTTCCACTCCTCGAAATATTGCGGAGGAACCCTTAGGCCCCTTTCCTCGGCCAGCTGTAGCACCAGCATGTTGTCGATCAT
>DATDRI010000104.1:0-4829 GCA_035291825.1 Vicinamibacteria bacterium
CGGTCCGCCGGGATCGACGTCGATGAGGACGACTCCCGCCCCAGTCGCGGTGCCCAACTGAGAAGCAAGTTGGGGTGTCAAATTCTGAACCGAAACACCCAAGCGACCCCGCTCCGCCCGTTCGCCCTCCTGCTCCTGGGATGTGAGATTCGCTGCCCGTGTCCCCAACTCTACCCGCGTCGACCGAATCTCGCCATCGCGATAAAACTTGACGTCCACAGACTCTCCGGGATGCACGTCGGCCACGATCCGCACCAGCGCCGTGTCCGAGTCAACCGGCTTACCATCGAGCTCGATGATGACGTCGCCCGCTTGCAGGCCTCCTTTGGCAGCCGGCGAGTCATCGCCCCGGACCTCGCTGACCACCGCCCCCTTCTTACCTTCCAGCCCAAAGCTTCGCGCCAGTTCCGGAGTCAATTCCTGAATGCCCACACCCAACCACCCGCGGGTCACGCTGCCGTGCTCGACCAACTGGGCATAGACTTTCCGGCCCAGATTGGAGGGGATCGCAAAGCCGATACCCATGCTCCCCCCGCTGGCCGAGATGATGTTGGAGTTGATGCCGACGATCTCTCCCCTCATGTTGACCAGGGGGCCGCCGGAATTACCGGGATTGATGGCGGCATCGGTTTGGATGAAGTCGTCGTAGGGTCCCTGCTGGATGATTCTCCCCTTGGCGCTCACGATGCCGGCCGTCACCGTATGTCCGAAACCGAACGGGTTGCCGATCGCCAACACCCATTCCCCAACCACCAACGCGTCGGAGTCCCCGAGTGAGGCAAACGGCAGTTCGTCGCTCGTCTCGATCCGGATCACCGCCAGATCGGTATCGGGGTCGGTGCCCACGACCTTCGCCGCGTGGCGCGTCTCATCGGAGAGCTGTACCTCGATCTCCTCGGCTTTCTCGATGACGTGATTGTTCGTCAGGATGTATCCGCTGGGGTCGATGATGACCCCGGAACCGAGGCTTCGGCGTGACTGTTCGCCCTGCGGCCCGCCAAAAAAGCGCTCGAAGAAATCATCCAGCGGGCCGCCCAGCTCCGGATGCTCGAACGGCATCTCCGATAGTATCTTCTGGGTCGAGATATTCACCACCGCGGGTTTGATCTTGCCGGCCACGTCGATGAAGACCCTGGACAAAGCCTCGGGCCCTGGGAGCTCGCCATCGACGTCGGAGGTCGCGTTCTTGACCAGTGAAGCGGGGTCCGACTGAGAGGCTTCCTTGTTGACGGGGCCTGGAGAAGCCGAAGTCACCTCGGGGAAGGAAGGTCCTTCCTGGTCTCCGCCCACCGCGAGGGGACCGAGGGCGAGGGTCAGGCCGAGTAACAATCCCGCCACACCAGCCACCACGGCGAGAAATCCGCCCCGCCTCTCTCCCCGCCCGGTCGTCGCTCCGTCGAGATTGGTATTCATTGCACTCACGCTCCTCTATAAGTAGTCCAAGATGCGGCTCTCGCCACTGCGATCATACCATGATAGCAAATGGCCCCGGAGTTAACTGCTAGAACCGGAAGCTGAAACCCAAGCTGAGCTGGCTCGCGTCCAGATCGAAGTCGCCATAGCTCCCGAAGTCTCCCCGGTGGCCCGCCGAGGCGAAATGACGGCGGTACTCACCGAAGAGAAAAACCCCGTGGGTGAGCGACGCTTCCAGGCCTGCCGCCGCATAGACGCCGGTGCCCAGGCCGCTATCATAGTAGGTGGCTCCAAAGATCTCGGCGGTGTCGAGATCGATGAATTCACCCTCCTCTCGATACTCAAAGGGATAGAGACCCAGGCCGCCCGAAACATAGGGAAGGAGAACGTGAAACTTGCCTGCCGGGAAGAATCGCGCTCCGAAAGTGATGGGAGCCACTCGCAGGCTCACGTCCTGAAGGATCTCGGTGCCGTCGTCCCGCACGAAGTCACGGTACCGAGACACCACCGAACGGTTGTAGCCATCCACGCCAATCGCGAGATCGACGAACTCGTTGAGCTCCAGGTCGAACTCGGCGCCGCCGAACAACCAGTTGAAGTCGTTCACGACGTAATCGAACGTGGCGACGTTCTCCGCCCACAGGCGGCTATCACCGCGCGGAGAAAGATAACCGAGCCGCACGGTAAACGAGTCCGCTTGAGCGGAGCCGGCCGCAACCAAGCTACTGAAGAGCAGCGCGGCCCCTAAGGGTTTGGTCGTCATAAGTCTCCTCCTCTGACGCGGGGCTAGCTCCACACCAGTGCAGGAGGTATGCCAAACAGGAGGGAGCGCGAGGCGAGGAGCTATTCCTTTCGCAGCATCAGATTACACGAACCGCGGAGAGCTTGCCGGCCCGTCACTGTCCTCGAAACCGGTCACCGCCGCCCGGAATCCTTGATGACTCTCAACATCTCGTCGTGCAGGACCCCGTTGGAGGCGAGCACGTCCTTCCCGTAGCAGCTGAACGCCCTTCCCGAGAAGTCAGTCACCCTTCCCCCCGCCTCCATCACGACCAGGGACCCCGCCGCCGTGTCCCAGGGACCGAGCTTCTCTTCCCAGAAGCCGTCCACACGGCCGGCCGCCACATAACAGAGATCGAGCGCCGCGGATCCGTCGCGCCGGATGGCCCGCGCTTCACCCATGAATCGGGTGAACAATAGAAGATTGCCGGTGAGATCTTCTCTTAGATCGTAAGGAAAACCGGTGATCAGGAGGGAGTTCCGGAGCCCACCCGCCGGGGAGACGCGTAGCTTCTTCCCGTTCAGGTAAGCGCCCTCACCCTTCTGCGCGACGAAGAGCTCTTCGCGCAACGGATCGTAGACGACGCCCGCATGGATCTCACCATCCTGCTCGAATCCAATCGAGACGGCGAAAAAAGGATAGCCATGAGCGAAGTTCGTCGTACCATCCAGGGGATCCACGATGAAGCGCCGGCCCGCCGTCCCTTCCGACACGCCGCTCTCCTCGGCCAGCACGGCCACACCGGGAATTCGCTTGCGAAGGATGGAGACTATCTTTTGTTCCGATTCCTTGTCGGCTTCGGTCACCAGATCGACCTCGCCCTTGAACGAGATCTCGAACGTGCCCCCATGATAGCGCCGGACGATCTCACCACCGGCCAGGACCGCCTCGATAGCGGCTGTCAGCTCCCTCATAGGCATGGAAACCTCATTATAATGCGCTGCCATGCGTCTCATCCTCGCTCTGGTCGTGGTGGGCACGGTCTCCTTTTTCTTTGGCTTGGGATCGGTGGGCCTCATCGGCCCCGATGAATCGCGCCACGCGGAGGCGGCGCGGGGAATGCTCGACCGGGGAGACTGGGTAACTCCCTATTTGCGGGGCGAGCCATGGTTCGACAAACCTCCTCTTTATTACTGGGCGGCGGCGGGAAGTATGTGGGCCCTGGGGGAGACGGAAGCGGCGGCTCGACTGCCCGCTGCCATCCCGGCCTTCGCAACGTGCTTGGCCATCGCGTTTTTCGGCGCCCGTCTCTTCGACACCGCCGCCGGCATCCGCTCGGCTCTCGTCCTGGCGAGCTCACTGGGAATGGTCCTTTACGGTCGTGCCGCCATCATGGACTCGCTTCTTACTCTCACGCTCACCGTGGGCTTCGGGTCCTACGCCCTCCACGCTACTGTCCGGCCGTCCATGGGTTGGCTGGCCGCTGCCTTCGCGGCATTTGGAGCTTCGGTACTGGCCAAGGGGCCCATCGGCATCGTTCTACCTCTCCTGGTCATCGGGCTGTTCCATACCCTCGGTCACCGGAGCCCGCTGCCGACGCCTTCTCAATTGGCGACCTCGGCTCTTTGTTTCCTGCTGGTGACCGTCCCCTGGCATGTCGCCATCCTCCAGACGCACGGCTGGGAGTACGTGGAGGTGTTCTTGTTTCAACACAATGTGGATCGATTCTTGTCGACCGTTCATCGTCACCCCGGTCCTTTCTATTACTACCTGCCGATTCTCGCCGTGGTGCTCTTCCCCTGGTCTGCGTTCGTGCCCGCGGCTCTAGTGCGCTCCACGCGGAACATGGCTCGATCGGACTCCTTTCTACTGCTTTGGATCGTTGTTCCTCTGGTCTTCTTCTCTCTGGCCGGCTCGAAGCTCCCCGGCTACATCCTTCCCGTTCTGCCTCCTTTCGCTCTTCTGATCGGCCGGGCCTGGACGCCGGCGAAACGAGCCGAGGAGGAGAAGCCGCCTTGGCTCGGGCCGTCGATGGCACTCCATCTTTTGCTCTCGATCGCTCTGGGCGCCGCGGTGATGTACGCATTCGCCCACCGGGTTCCGGACGTCGTTGCCGGAGGCAGATTCCCGGCGGGGCTACTGGCCGGCCTAGGGCTCGCGGTGTACCTGCTGGGACGACGCCGGCGGGACGCTTTCTGGGGTCTGGTGGCCAGCTCGGTTACGCTCACGCTCGTCTTGATCCTCCATGTCGCGCCCCTGCTCGAGCCGTATCAATCTCTCAAGACTCTTGCCACGCAAGGATTCCGGGAGTTGGAGCGCGACGAAAGACTCATTTGCTACAAGGGCTTCTACCCCCAGGCTCACTTCTACACACGCGATCGATTGGGAGAGATCTGGACTCTCGAAGAGTTCAGGATCCGCGCCGTGGAGTGGGGACGCATCGTCACCTTGACCGAGCCGCAACACTTCCAAGAGATCGTGGGGGACCCCTACCTCCAGGCGCGTCTGCTGGCTCGCAGCGGAGGAAAGATCCTTGCCGAAGCACGCCCCGCCGCGGGACGTCGCTGAATCAGGCAAGAGTGGTGACCTTGGGGGTAGCAACGCCCGGAGGGCTGTCTCAGTTTTCGGTTCTTCTGTCTAGCGAATGGTCGGCTGGGTTGGCAGGGCGGGCTAGTCTTCTTTCAACGCAGAGAAC
>DATDRI010000105.1:0-4750 GCA_035291825.1 Vicinamibacteria bacterium
CGTCTTTCCGATAGGTCTTGTCGTCCAGGAGCCCATCCCGCATGAGTTGATAGAGCCCGTCGTGAACGAGCGATCCCCGCATGAAGTTCTTGGTGTCAATGGTGGGGCCGCTCGGTCCGTCCCACGCATAGGTTTTCTTCAAGGTGAGCTCACCCTTCTTGGTCAGGCGGACGAAGTCGTCGACGGCAGCCAAGTCCTCGTCGATCCGTAGATTCGTCGCGTGGGTGTACTCGATCATGAGCTGATACTTGTATTTCTTCAGCTCGCGGTAGAAGATTCTTTCGTCCGCCATGCGGCCGAAAGTAGCCCCGCAGAGACCGAAAAGTCAAAGGGCCGAGGCGTTTCCCTCGTCCGCGGGCCTGTGCTATTTTGACCTTGGAACCTAGCACCACTTAAAGACTTGGAGGGAAGATGACACTGAGAACGAGCCTGCTTGCCGTGTATCTGCTGAGCTTCGCGGGAATCGCCCAGGCGGGAGCGGTCTTCCGCATAGAGGTCGAGGACCTAGCGGCCGGAGGAAAGGTGGAAATCACGGAGATGAAGATCGAGGGCAACCGCATGCGAACCGATTCCGGTGGCGAAGATCCGACCAGCATGATCTTCCTCGGTGACACGGACGAGATGTATGTGATCGACCACGGCGAGAAGACCTACCTGCTGGTGGATCGGAAGACCATGGAGGCCATGGCCAACCAGATGAACGAGGCCATGAAGCAGATGGAACAGGCGCTGGCAAACGTGCCTCCCGAGCAGCGTGAAATGATGGAGCGCATGATGAAGGAGCGGATGGGGAGTATGCCGTCAACGTCTCCACCTGCCGAGCCGGTGGTGCGGAGCTTGGGTGAGAGGGAGAGTGTCAATGGAGTGGCCTGCGAATGGAAGGAGGTCACCCGGAATGAGGTCGTGGATCTCAAGGCGTGTGTTTGCGGTTGGACGGATATGGCGGGCGGCGATGAGCTGCGCCAGATGGCCCTGGAGATGAAGGATTTTGTTTCGACGCTTCTCGACTCCTTCAGCTCGCTCGCGAGCTCGGCCGGATTCGGGAGCTCTCTGGCGGAGAACCCCATGAGCTCCATGGAGAATCTCGGTGGTTTTCCGCTTATTTCCGAGGACTTCGACGGCGGCACCCTGGCCCGCAGATCGAGGTTTCAATCGGTCGATGAGGTCGCCATCTCGGATGACGAGTTTCGCCCACCGAGTGGGTACAAGAAACAGGACTTGGGAAACATGTCTCGCTAGCCCGAGACGGCTCGGGAGGCAACTTGAAGCATCGAATCACACAATACCCTTTGGAGCAGGGCGCCTTGGAGATCGAGTTCATCGAGGAGTTCTTCGGGGAGTTCAATCGCAAGAAGACGACCGATGAGATCATGGCTCGTCTCGGCGACCGCAGTCACCTCATTCTGATTGCCGAGGCGCCCATGCCTCAAGAACCGTCACAGATGGTACCGGTCTCCTACAAGGTCGGCCACGAAATCTACCCGACTGAAAAGAACGCCAAGCTTTCCGATTTGGTGGATCGACTTCAGGGTCACGTTCATTTCGACGGCCGAAGAATACTGTACAGCTGGATCGGTGGCACTCGCAGCGACTGGCGGGGGCAGGGACACTTTCGCGCCCTGACCGAACAGCAGGAGGTCTGGGCGCTGGGGGAGGGATTTCACGAAGTGGTGGTGAAGACGAAGAACAAGTTCTACGAGATGCGCAGTACGCTGACTCACCTCAACTTCGACGTCATCAAATACGAGCGCAACCAGGCCGATAACCGGGAGTCCAAGGTCTATCTGAGCAAGCAGCTAGGGCCGGATCTATTGAAGGAGCATCGCAGTCACCGCACGGTGACGCAACACGTGAGGGAGCCGAAAAAATAAGAACTGGGCCGGGTGAGCCTAGGCGGGCAGCTCCGGGATCTCGTAGCCTGGATCGATCTCCTTGACCCGCTCCAGGACTTTCGACGCTCGCTTCTGTAGGCCCTCACTCTGGTAGAGCGCGCCGAGGAGGGCCAGATATTCCAGATTGCCCGGATCGAGCTCGGTCGCCTTTCTCAGGCTCTCCCCCGCCTCCTTGCGCCAATTCCGGTTCTTCAACAGGGCCTGTCCCAATAGGAAGTGATACGCGGCTTTGTCGCTCCGGATTTCGACCACCTGCCGGCAGAGCTGAACCGCCTGCCAATAATCCTGTAGCTCGTAGGCTCGCCGAGCGTGCGCGAACAGCTCGAGGGCGTGTTGATGCGCATCGTAGCCGTCGGGCTCTTTTTCCGTCTTTGCGGTCTGAAGCCGCGAGCCTCCGTTAGCCGCTCCACGGGTGGGAACCGTTTTGGCCGAGGCTTTTTCCGAGAGTGAATTGAAGGCATCGGTCGCCACCGCCACCAGATGGGAGAGCTTTTGACGGAAGGCGGGGTCGGTGTTCCCGGGATGGCGATCGGGGTGGAAGCATAGAATCTTGTCGCGAAACGCGCGTTTGATCTCGTCGATGCCGGCCCGGGGGTCGACCCCCAGCACTTCGGCGGCACTCATCTTGTCGCAGCGACCGTGCAGGCGCTCGATTTCCTGGCGTTTCGCCTGGAAGGCGTCGTCGGTTTTCTTCGCCGCTTCCTTCTTGGTGCTGGCGTCCGATCGGTTCGTTGGTGCCCTGCCGTCGATCTGGATCAGTCCGGAGGCAATGAGCCCGACCAGAGCGCGTGCCGTTTCCTCTTCGTCGAGCGGAGTGACCGCCAGGATATCGCGCGGTGTCGACCTTCCATCGATCCGAGAAAGGATGAAGCCTTGCTCGGGACTGAGATGGACCGCTTGAAGCCGGTCCGAGACGTCCGGGGCGAAGCAGAGGGGGCGCTTTTCGATTCGTAGGGATTGACTGTCCCGGGCGGTCATGGTCTTCGGCCCCCGATTCAGGTGGCATTCTCCTTTCCCACGTCTTGGCGGGTTTGTGACTTGCAGTCGATTGAGGCAAGAAACATGCCCGCTCGGTCCGCAGTGGTTTGCCGAACCGGAAGACATTTTCTTACACGTACTTGCGTGTGGGTGGGTATGTCGGGTTTTAGGGCGAAGCTGTGGGGAAATCCCGGCACTCTGTGGGACTTTCCTGAATGCTGAAATTCACTCTAGTGACGCGAACAGAAGGCTCGAGGCTCGGTGCCGGTGATGAACGTCTCGGTGCGGGGGCGGGGACAGGAAGGACGTGCCAGCAGTCCGGTCTCCGCGTCGATGCGGGCGAACGTTATTCCGGCGGGAGGCTTAAAGCTTCTGCTTTCTCGGCCAGAGACAGCGGCCTTCATGAAGCGGGTCCAGATGGGCAAGGCGGCTTGCGATCCGGAGAGGCCCAAGGGGCGGTTGTCGTCATAGCCCACCCAAACGACCGCCAGAACGTCGGGCGTGAATCCCACGAACCAGGCATCCCGGGTGTCGTTGGTGGTCCCGGTCTTCCCGGATGCCACGGCGGTGAAGCCGCGAGCTCGTGCCTCGCGGGCCGTGCCTTCGTCGATGACGCTCCGCATCATGTCCGCGACCAGAAAGGCGCTTTGCGGACCCGTCACGGCGTGGCGAGCCGACTCCACCGTGTCGAGAGTTCGCCCGCCATTGTCCCTGACCGCCACGAAGAAACGAGGGTCGACGCGCACGCCGTGGTTGGCGATCACGGTGTAGGCGGTCGCTAGATCCAGAGGCGTCATCTCGAAGGCTCCCAGGACCACCGACGGATAGGGCTCGAGCTCGCTGTGGGTTCCGATGGAGTCCCAAAGCTGGACCACGCGGTCATAACCGACTTGCTGACCCACCTTGGCGGTGGCCACGTTCAGAGAGCGAGCCAGTGCCTGTCGGAAGGTGACGTCCCCGGAGAAGCGGTGATCGTAGTTGGATGGCCGCCAAGCCCGTCCCCCGTGCCAGATGGTCGTCGGCTCGTCGCGCACCGTGGTGGCAGGCGTGAAGTACTGGGACGACGGACCGCCGCTGCCAGACGCCTGGTAGCTGCGCTCGAAGGCGGCGAGGTAAACGAAGGGCTTGAAGGCGCTTCCCGGCTGACGGCGAGCCTCGGTGGCCCGATTGAACTGGCTGAGGCCGTAGCTCCGCCCGCCGACCAGCGCCAGGACATCGCCTTGACTGGGGTCGAGGGCGATGAGCGCGGCCTGGACGTCGCCCGGTTTGTTGTTGCCGGAGAGCCTGTCTTCAATCTCGACCAGACCCTCGGCGACGGCGCGCTGCGCGGCGTTCTGCAGATGCCGGTCCATGGTAGAAAGAACCGTCAAACTCTGGTTCTGGGTGGCCTCGGGTGGGTAGCGCGCCAGAAGCTCCTGGCGGAGAACGTCGATGAAATAAGGAGCCTCGCCGATGTCTACGGCTCCGGGCTCGATACGAAGCGGACGCGCGGCGGCTGCCTTCGCCACTTCCGGCTCGACGAATCCGTGGCGGGCCATCTGCTCCAGGACGACGTCTCGCCGCTTCCTCGCCTCCTCGGCGTGACGGAAGGGAGAGGCGGAGTTGGGCGCACGAATGAGAGCGGCCAGAAGAGCGGCCTCTTCCAGCTCTAGGTTCTTGACGTCTTTGGCAAAGTAGATCCTCGCCGCCTGCCCCACGCCGCTGATCCCGAAGGAGCCTCGCTGGCCGAGGTAGACATCGTTGAGGTAGAGCTCCAGTATCTCCTCCTTGCTGGCGCGACTCTCCAGGATGATGGCCAGGAAGGCCTCGAGAAGCTTCCGCCTTATCGTTCGTTCGGGAGTCAGGAAGTAGTTCTTGACCAGCTGCTGGCTGAGCGTGCT
>DATDRI010000106.1:0-8224 GCA_035291825.1 Vicinamibacteria bacterium
GACGAGCAAGCTGTTACTCGCCAGCTCGTCCAGATAGGGTGTGGTCGGCATCGCTTGGTTGTATGGAGTCACCGAGGAAGCACCGGTGGACTCCAGGATGACCAGCACCAGGTTCCTTGCCTTGCTCGGCGATCGCCGGACGAGCGTGGCGTCGATGGAACCCTGCGAAACGGCCGGATCATTCGTGCCGTCGTCTCCTTCTCGCTGGGCTGCGGTCACCAGCAGGTGCAAGAACGGATCTCGCGAAAAGGACTTGCCCAGCGGGCTCGCCACCGGAATCAAAGCCAAGAGCATGAGAGACACCGCCACCAAGAGTCCGCACCAGGCGAGCCGCTCTGACGCGGAATCGGCGCCAGAATCGGTAAGGAAGCCAAACTGCGCCGCCGCCAGAGTCAGAAGTGCGGGGCCGAAGAGGAAGTACCCGCAAACGACGGCAAAGCCCTCAAGCGATACCTCACTGGCCATGACCGGCTTGAGCTCGCCGAAGCTAATGAATGCCAGCTCGATGAGGTCATAGTCCAGGGAGGCGCCGGTGACCGCGAAGTATTGGTGCGCTCCGGTCAAGACCACCGCATAGAGCAGGGATCCAGCTTGGAGGAGATGCCGAACCCAGACACGAAGCGGGCTGCGCCTTGCCAGAGCCAGCAAGGCAACCCACCACAGACCAAAACCGACGCTGAAGAAGAGATTGGAGCACAGAAGCGTGGGAGTGGCGAGAAGCCCGTGGGCTCCCAGCAGAGACATTTGCTGACTCTTGAGTCCCAGGTCGTACAGTGAAAGCGGCACGAGAAGGCTGAGGGAATAGAGCCAATCTCGCGGGCTCAATAACGAGCGAAACAAGCGCATAGGTTGACCGACAGAAACTATCGGTCCAAACGTCGGAAATCAAGCTTGCCGGGCAGCGCATCCTCGCGAGACGTGAAGGAGAAGAGGAAGGGCTGATGCGCGAGGGGGCGAGATCGATGGGCCGGGGCTATGAGGTCGGCGGGAGGCTCGAGACGCCGGTAGAGTCGTTCGGCGCTAGTTGCTGCTTCCAATCTCCTTCTTGATGGCGCTTACGATCTCGCCGTTCTCTCGCCACGATGAAGACTTCTTCGACCCCACCTTTCTCATCGAAGTCCTTGAGCGCGCTGATCAGCGCCTGAGTCGCCCCTTCTCCGGACGCAAGAGCGGGAATCGCCAGCGAGCGCAGCCGGCCACCGGCCGCACACCGCAGAGCGGCCAGTGTGGATTTCTTGACGCCTTCCGGGTCGAGCGCCTCGGAGGTCTCGACCATCGGCGCGTGGATGACGTACTTGCAACGGAGCCGCCCGCCGGTGGTGAGCATGGCTTCCCCCACGTGAATGGGGCCCCGAGCCTGTGCCTCCGATTCCACTTCCTGGCCTGCCCACCGCACCAGCTCGTCGTTCCTCCGACCGATCTCCCGCGGTCCAGCTTCCGCACACACCACCGCGTCCACGTCCACCTGGGTGATGTCGCCCCAAACCGCCACGATCTTCATTTCCCGACTCCCTCCTGTTAACTCATATCCTTCGAATAGTCTACAAGGAGAAGACGATCCGTCCCCCGGGAGCGCACCTAGCTGTCTAGGGAAGAGCCCCACTGTATACATCGCACAAGGAATGTCAAGCGGAAACTCAAGGAAGCACGACGGTCAGGGCATCGGAGCGGACTTCGATGCGGACCGGCAGCCTTCCAGCCGGCTCCCCGTCTAGCTGATAGTGCTGACCGCTCGCACCTTCCACCTCCAGACGGGCGGCCCTGAGGTGCACGACGTCCTTGAAACGGAGGTGGGTGCCGGTCGCCACCCCGACCAGGTAGCGAAGGTAGTCCAACCCCCGGCGCCCTTGGAACACCACCACATCCAGCCAGGGCTCTTCGAGCTGGGCATCGGGAGTGATGAGATAGCCGTTGCCGTAGAGCGGCACTTTGCCGGCCACCAAACCGGTCCCCTCGATCTCTTTCCCGTCAACGCGAACCGTCAAGGGAGCGAAGGCGTAGCTGGCCAAGAGCCGAAAGCCCAGTATCCAGAAGGCCCACGTTCCTAAACGCTTCTTCATTCTGGGATCGAGACGATGGACGACCTCCCCGTCGATACCGATCCCGGCCATCAGGAGAAAAGGCCGTTCTCCCGCCATACCCACCGGAACGGCCCTCGGCCGTCCATCCCTCAGGAGTTGGCACGCCGCCTTGAGAGTCCGCGGGATGCCGGTGGCTCGCGCCAGGACGTTGACCGTGCCACCGGGGAGGATACCGAGCGGCGTGTGCGATCCCAGCATCCCCCTCGCGATCTCGTTGATGGTCCCGTCGCCACCCCAGGCGATCACCAGCGAGACCTCTTGCCGCAAGGCCTCTCGCGCCAGCTCGGTGGCATGTCCCACCGTAGCGGTTGGCGCCGGCTTCGCGTCGATACCCAAAGCGCTGAGCCGATCCAAGAGGCGGGGCAGTCCGTGCTTTTTCGGCTCACCCCAACCGGACTGCGGGTTGTAGATGAGCATCGCCTTGATTCCCATGTACGCCTAACTGGGAGCTACCGCTACCTCGAATTCGTCGTGGAAGACTCCCCAATCAACGACCTCCGCATCGACCGAGATCGCCCATCGTATGCGCTCCACGGAATCCTTGAAGGATGACGGACCTTCGGGTGGCACGGAAAGCTTCACCTCGAAGCGATGGTGCCCGTTCGGAGAGACGGAAAGCGCCTCCGACACCACCTGCCTCTGCTCGTGCAAGACTCTTCTTTCCCGACCCCGTTCGGTGACTTTCTCGTCGAAACAACGAAGCTCCGCCACCAGGTGAGCGAGCTTCAGCGATCGCCGCGCTTCCAGGACGAGCTCGAGACGAAAGTCTTGCCCGGGGCGGGCACGATCGTCCTTCAACCCGAGCTCGAACCGGCGAAACGGTTGGCGATCCCACCGATAGAGCCCACCCAGAAAGGCACGCAGCAGATTGACGAGGACCAACGCCCAACCGATGCTCAGCACCCAACCCTCGATGCGCCCCCGGTAGAACCGGGCCAAATAGAAATAGATGAGCGCCAGAAAGACCGACAGCAGGATGGACATGATCAGTCGTCTCTTGCCTTGCGCGATGAGCGATGTCCGGATCATGATGGCCCGTTAACTATAGTCCAAGTCGCCGACGCGACTCGGGACAGACTACAATGCCCGGCGTGGAGACGCGTGGGGTGGCGCCGGGGGCGATCGACTTCGTCGCCATCGGCCATTTGGCAGTGGACTATCGGAACGGGGAGCGCGTCCTGGGCGGGGCGGCGGCCTACAGTTGTCTCCTGGCGGCGCGCCTGGGACTCTCGAGCGCGGTGGTGACCGCGGTCGGCGAGGACTTCGATCTCTTCGGCCCGCTCGAGGGGATCGAGATTCACTACCATAGGTCGCACCAGAGCACGACTTTTCGGAACGAGTATCGGGGAGCGGAAAGACGGCAGCAGTTATTGGGCCGCGCTCACCCCCTGACCGACGCCGACCTGACTCCCTTGAGATCGAGGCTCGCCGAAGAGGCGACAGTATTCTATTGTCCCATTGCCCAGGAGATCGAGGCGCCCCTCATACCGCTCAGCCCCGGCGGCCTCTGCGGCGTGGCAGCGCAGGGCTTCTTTCGGCGGTGGGACGACGACGGGTGGGTTCACCCCTGCGCCTGGGAAGAGGCGGACGTGGCGCTTGCCGATGTCACTTTCGTCTGCATGAGCGAACACGATGCCCCGCGGGCACGGGAGCTCGCTCTTTCGCTGGCCAGCGAGCGACGGACGCTCGCGGTCACCGAAGGGGTGCGGGGGGCGCGGGTCTACACGGAGGGCCGCTGCTATCTCGTGCCCACCCTGGTACGCCCCGCTCTCGATCCCACCGGGGCGGGGGACGTCTTCGCCGCCAGCTTCCTGGTCGCTCTGGGAGAAGGGCAAGCGCCCCTGGAAGCGGCACAGTTCGCTGCCTGTGCCGCCTCGTTTACCGTGGAAGCGCCGGGGGTGGCGGGAGTCCCTTCCCACCGCCAAGCGGTCGAGGCCCGGCTCGCGGATTACCGCGCCCGGCACCACCCGAGGGAAATCGAACCATGAGAGACCCACGGCTGGAGTCCTATTGTGAGCAGATCGAGACTTTCTTCTTTCGCTGGAAGGGACGATCGGGCTCGCTTTCCCCCGAGGACTTCGCGCGCGTGAAGCGCTGGTTCTCGGAAGGGGTCTCGGTAGAGGCGGTCTTATTGGGAATCGATACGGCCTTCCAGACACTGCAATCGGGACGGGAAGGAGAGGAAGTGAACAGTCTCGCCTTCTGTGAGTCCTTCGTGCGTAAAGCCTTGCAGCAGCGGAAGCACGACAGCGGCTAGTCGTCCGCAGGCGATCATGCTTTCACGAATCCTCAGCGAAGATCAGGAGAAGCTTCTCGCCAAGGAACGCAGGTTTCTGAGCACGCTGCGCGTCGCCCTCGCCGATCTGGACGTCGATGCCGAGGACCAAACGATTCTGGAGAGCTCCATCCAGCAGCTCGATGAGCTCTTCCTGCTGGTGGTGGTCGGTGAGTTCAACGCCGGAAAGAGCGTTTTCATCAATGCTCTGCTCGGCGAGCCGATTCTCGAGGAAGGAGTCACCCCCACCACCCAGCGCATTTGCTTGCTCAAGTATGGCGAAAAGACCGGCCAGCAACCGGCGGACGAACCCTTCGATGTCATCACCGCTCCGGTGGAGCTTCTTCGTGAGATCAACATCGTGGACACGCCCGGCACCAACGCCATCCATCGAGAGCACGAGACGATTACTCGCGACTTCGTGCCGCGCTCCGACCTGGTTCTGTTCGTCACCTCCGCCGACCGCCCTTTCACGGAAAGCGAACGAGACTTCCTGGAAAGCATTCGCGACTGGGGCAAAAAAATCGTGGTGGTCATCAACAAGATCGACATCCTGGAGAGCGAAGAAGAGCTGGAGCGGGTGGTGGGTTTCGTTTCGGAGAATCTCCAAACACTCCTCAAGGTGCGGCCGGAGATCTTTCCCGTATCGTCCCGCCGGGCGCTGCGGCGCAAGATCGAAGCTCCACCGGCCTCGCCAAACGACAGCCGCTTCGAAGAGCTCGAACGGTACATCCTCACCACCTTGGACGAGGGGGAGCGGGTGCGGCTCAAGCTCCTCAATCCGGTTGGCGTGGCGGACCGATTGGTTGAGAAGTATATCCACATGGTGGACGAGCAATTGGGGCTTCTCACCGCGGATTTTCGCGCCCTGGAGGATATCGAAAGGCAGCTCGGGGTGTACAAGGAAGATCTCGAGCGGGATTTCCGCTTTCGCCTTTCCGACATCGAGAACGCTCTCTTGGATTTCGAGACGCGCGGCGTCGAGTTCTTCGACGAGACGATGCGGGTGGCGCGGGTATTCGATCTGGCGAACAAATCCAAAATGAAGAGCGATTTCGAGCACAAAGTCGTCGGAGATCTTTCCCGAGTGATCGAGCAGCGGGTGAACGGCGTCATCGACTGGATGATCGAGTCCGAGCTGCGTCAATGGCAGGCGGTCACCGACTACCTGGAATCACGCCAGACTCGAGAATCGGATCGTATGGTAGGCAAGGTCGGCAAGTTCGAGTACGACCGTCAGCGGCTGCTGGAAACGGTCGGTCGGACGGCGCGGCGGGTCGTGGACGACTACGATCAGGACCGGGAATCGACTCGTCTGGCCGAGTCGGTTCAGGCGGCGGTGGCGGGAGCGGCCCTGCTGGAGGCTGGAGCCGTCGGACTGGGGACGATGGTGACGCTGATCGCCAGTACCACCTTGGTGGATATGACCGGCATGCTCGCCGCGGGCGCTCTCTCCATCCTGGGATTCCTGGTCATCCCCGCCCGACGAAGAAAGGCCAAGAGCGAGCTGCACCGAAAGGTGACCTCGGTGCGGGAACAGTTGATGGATGCCCTGAAGAGTCAGTGCGACCGGGAGATCGAACTGAGCCTCGCCCGGATCCGCGAGGCCATCGCTCCCTATACTCGTTTCGTCCGAGCCGAGCGCGTCCGGTTGAGCGACGGACAAAACGAGCTAGTCCGGATTCGTGACGGGTTGAACAAGCTCAAGTCGGACGTGAAATCGCTTTGATCCCTCGAGTCAGTGCCGGGCGGGAGCCGATGCCTCGGTGCGGAACGTTTCCCAGGCTGCAACCGTTTCTTCGGCCAGGTCCTCGATGGTGCGCTTCAGCTCCGCTTCGTAGCTATTGAGGCTTTCCAGCTGAGCCCTCCTCAGCTTGGAATCGTCGGGTGTCACGTCCTTGGGGTGGCCGCGGCCGAGCTGGACTCCCATGTCGAAGACGATCTCGGCCAGCTCCTGCGGGCTCTGCAAATCTTCCACGGAGATTTCGTAATAGTGGTCCACCCAGGTGTGGAACCAGAAGCTCGTCCCCGCCGAGAAGTTGGTACCAAGCCCACGGTCACGCGCTTCACCTGGTTCGAGATGAAGGAATCCCGTGAACCGGTACGGCTGGTAGGCTATGCGCGATTGCGCGGCAAGGATGGGAAGGGCATCCCGCTCCTCTCGCTCGGTACACTCGATGGCGCTCAAGTCGCGGATCTCCTTGATCTCGACGAGGACATCGTCTTCGGCCGCCGCGGTCGGACCCTCCACTCTGAGCAGATACTTCTCGTCCAGTGCGCTCCCCACGCCGAGGCGATGCCGACCCGCCTTCTTGACCTGGAAGTAGGTCGGGGGAAGATCGGGATTCTGCTCGTGTATCGCCTCGGCGAACGGACGGATCAACCGCTGAACCGGCGTAGGCGGAAGCCGCTCCGGATCCATGAGAGCGTCCGCCCAGGCCAGGAGAGGCCGACGATCGGAACCGAACTGGGCGCGGATGCGGTCCACCACCCATGGCTGGGGCGCGATGGTTTCTGGATCTTCGAGAGCGGCTCGATAACCCCTGAGAAACTCCTCGACCAGGAAGGCCTTTTCGTCGGACCACCTTTTCTCGTCCGCCACCAGCTCGATCGAGACACCGACACGAACGAGATCGAGAATGGCCGGACCGGTAGACGCATCGTCGAAATCCGTGAGCCCGCGTCCGGACTCTGTCACCGAATATTGCTCGACGTGGCCATCACCGTGCAGATTTACTTTCGGCATAGCGGCGAGATCGTCGGCGAACCGAACGCAAAGGGACTGAGCAAACCGTTGATTGATGAAACGAAAGTATCCATACGGCGAGGCAAGGATACGCTCGAGAAGCTCCGGATTCTCGTGGAAATCATAGGAGCCGATGGAAACGTAGAGTCCCAGGGGCCGGCTTGTTTCGTGACGCGAAGAGCACCGTGCCCCGGCAAGGGTGAGGACCGCCAGGGCGGTGAGAATTCCCCCCCGAGTGCTGGGCATGGAAAAGGAGTCTGCCTTAGGAAGATCTCGCCGTCAACTCATCGGCCAACCGTCCTCTCCGATAGTGAAAATATCCTTGTCCTGACTTAAGATGGCGCTGCGGGACCGTGTATGAACTCTCGGGATCGTCGTCTGGGAATGGATCGCCCCATCTCTCGCCGCGACTTCCTCAACGGCGTCCGCATCGCCGCAACGGGCGCACTGGTCGGTTCCCCGGAATGGCTTGCGGCGCTCGGGTCACTCGCTGCGCAGGAAAGCACCGACTATTACCCCCCGGCTCTCACCGGGCTTCGCGGTAGCCACGACGGCTCCTGGGAGACGGCCCACCAACTAAGAGACGGAAACGTTTGGGTAGAAGCCGCCGAGGCCGATGGCCAGACGTACGATCTGATCGTCGTTGGTGGCGGCATCAGCGGGCTTGCCGCCGCGTATTTCTTCAGAGAGACCGCCGGGCCCAGTGCGCGGATACTCATTCTCGACAATCACGACGATTTCGGAGGTCATGCCAAGAGGAATGAGTTCCGCTCCCAGAAGCGTCTGCTCATCGGCTATGGTGGAGCTCAGTCCATCGACTCGCCATCCACTTACAGCCCGGAAACCATCGGGCTGCTCAGAGAGCTGGCCGTCGATCTCCAGCGTTTCCACACCGCCTTCGACAAGGAGCTTTACTCTTCGCTCAACCTCACGGAAGGAGTCTTCTTCGATAAGGAGACTTTTGGTGTCGACAAGCTGGTAGCTGGATACCGCCAGACACCCTGGGCCGAGTTTGCCGCCCGAACGCCCCTGCCCGAGTCGGCACAAAAAGACTTGGTGCGCCTCTTCGAGGAAAAGAAGGACTATCTAACCGCCCTGTCTTCCGATGAGAAGAAGTCACAC
>DATDRI010000107.1:0-13374 GCA_035291825.1 Vicinamibacteria bacterium
TGCGACCTGACCGCACCGGAGCTACCGCAGAACTAGTGCCGTTGCCGCTTGATACGTCAAGCAAGGGGTCTTCACATCCAGCGGTGATCGACTATGAAGGAGAACTCAGGCTTCAGCTTCCGGATCAGCACTTCGGCCGCCAGGGAGCGTGCGCACCCACGTGCCAACCACTCCTCCGCAGTGCTTCCTTCCCTACTTGCTCTCTCACTGGCGATTTGGATGGCCTGGGGAGTGAGCTTGAGGGTCCCCTCGACCGCGCCCTCCCCCTGACCGGCGACCGCCGCCGCATAGAGCTTGAATTTCTCGTCTTCGGCTTTGTCGTCGGGGCGAATCTCCACCTCGTACCGCCTGTCGCGCACCTGGAAACTTGCCCTCATCTCACTCTCCCCGAGCCATGGTGGCCGCGCCCTCGAAAACGGCTCACCATCCACCTCCTTTCGCCTCCACAAGCGGCCCCGTATACCCTTCTCTCGCTCTCACCTCGACTCCTTCACGGGTCACCTCGACCTTGATCTTGCGATAGCGACCATCGGTTTTGGTGTGGGTGGAGACGTAACCCAAGGTGTATTGACTGAAAAGCTCGTCCAGAATTTGATCGTAGAACTCGTCCAAATGTTCTAAAGACGTGGCGACGGCATAGGAACCGCCGCTGAGGCTCGCGATCTCGCGAAGGAATCTCCCCTGCTCGAAGTCCCGCACGGCGTTCCGCCCGACCCCACCGCCGAACTGGATGGAGTGAATGGTAACCGCAGAGGCTTTTACCACATCGAAACATTCTGCCATGCTCAGAGTGCTTCTAGAGTCCACGCCGTCGCTGAAAACCACCAGCGTCTTCCGTCCATCGTCGTAGTGGATCCGATCGAGAACGGTGGCGACCGCGTCGTAAAGTGCGGTCCACCCTTCCGCCTCGACCTCGTAGACCCGCTCCGCTATCTGCCTCTGGTCGTCCGAGGAGTACTCGGAAAGGCGCATGTTCTCGTCGAAATCCAGAAGGAGTAGGTGCTCCGTCCTGGGAATGTTGTCGAGAAATTTCAGAGCCGCCGACTGCACCAGGTCCATCTGATCCTCCATGCTCCCACTGGCGTCGAGGATCATGCCCATGACTTGTTTGCCGGAGAGCTCCTCTTTCATTGCCGGCGCCATCCCCACCCAGGACTCTTCCAGACCGCGTGCGAAGAGACTTATCTCCTGCTCCTTGCCGTCTTCGTAGAGCTTGAAATCTGCGGCGGTCAGACCCTTTACGAAGTTACCCTCATTGTCGGTCACCGCCACCGGGACCGAGACCATGTCGACTCGCGTCTCGAAACGGTAGGGTTCTTGGGCTGCCAGCAGTGGAGCGAAGCCAAGAGGCAGGAACAGGAAGGCTTTCCAGTACATCAAGGTTCCAAGCGGATGAGGATGCACCCTAACACGAAGTCCGAGAAGCCGTCAATTTCTCCGCGCCTGATCCCGGATAACTTCTTAGGCTCGTCCCCAAGTGGTCCCATGTCTTACACTCGCTCTTGAGCGGAAGAGTCGGCTTCCAAACCGAGGACGCTGGTCTGGGGGTCGAGCGATTGATCCTTGATGCGGTCGGCCAGGATTCTTCGCGCCTGGCCGTAATAATCTCCCGGCACACGAAGAAAGTCGTAGCTCTGGCGGAGGAACCTGTCTTCTCCCCTCAAGGCGAGGACGATCTCCTGTCCTTGTCTCCAGCCAAGCCAGCGTATCGTCTGGTAGGGAAGAAACCCGCGCTCCGCCCAAATGCCTGTGGCATAGAAACCCTTCCTGATCCGGAAGCTCAACGGGAAGACCACCGTGTAGAACAAGGCCATGAGCCCCTGCGCCACGGTGTGCAAAGCGGGACGGTGCAGAACGAAGCCGCTCAAGAAGGTCATCGCCACCATGAAGAAGCCGATTCCCAGGCAAAGGCCGAAGAACCAGGGTCGGGGGGATTCCCACGACAAGATCGACCCCGGCGCCAGGCGACGAAAACGGTAGTACTTGACGAGGATAGTCAGAATCCACACCGTGAAGATCACGGTGAGAGCCGCAAAAGCCAGTCCCAACAGATCGTTGTCCACTACCATTCTCATTCTAGACCACCGGCCCGCGCCTGACAGATTGGCCCCTGGAACGGAGGCTCGTGCCGGAGAGAGCTCAAAACTCTCGCGGTCCCCACTCTTCCTGGTGACCAGTCCCTTCGTCCTCGACCCCACTGACCCTCGACGGCCGGTGGGCGCCTTCCGGTCCTCCCGGCCCTGGCGAGACCTCACCGACGATCGGTCTTATGAACAATCGAAAAGCATCCCGCTCCCCATGAGCGGCCAAAGCCCCGGTCTCCAATCGGTCCCCGCCGGGCAACGCTCGGCCCGAGAACTCGAACAGTTTCAGCCGTGCTTTGTCCGGTCGTACGACGAACATCGCCAGTCCGGCTTGCTCCGCCCAACGGAGATCCTCCTCCAGGGACTGGCGCACCGCCGAGGTGATTAGCTGTCCCGCTATGCCCGTTTCTTCCGAGCTGGCGGCGGGCGATCCACTTACGTAGATCACCTGCTCGGCACCGGCCGCCATGGCATCGGCGACGCACGATCGGCCGGTAAGAAGACTGGAAGCGAAGCGATGCACCTCACCCGCGTTCCTCCCCGACAGCGGCAGCCGCAAGGGAACGCCTGGAGCGAGAACGGGCGGCGCAACCGAAGCGAGAAGCGCGTCGAATAAGAGGGCACACGATTCTCCTGCCAGGTTGATGGGCTCTGCCAGGACCGACCCGGCCCCCGGGCCGCGTGCCGCCATCCGCGAGAGCCAGCGATCCTTCAACAGCACGAAAGGCACCTCTTGCCCGCTATCCAGATCCAAAGAGTAAAAGATCAATTCACTGCATCCCGGTTGTCCCAGACTCGCCGACAGAAGATCCCGGTAGCAAAGTCCAATGTCTCGCAATTGAGGCGGCCTGGCTTCGGTGGAAGCTCCCCGCACCGCCTCCCACAGACTCCGCTGCAACTCGTTCGAGAAAGGCGAGAGGTGGATGAAGCCTTCCCCTAGGAACCGGCTCAGCACACCCTGCCCCGACGGTCTGCGAACCGCACCGGGTACCAGCCAGCCCACCAGAAGGATTGCGAAGAGGACGGCGATGGGAAACGCCATGGCTCGCAGGTAAATAGGATCGAGCTGAGCGGAAAAGGCCGCGATCTGCTCCTGGAGGAGGGCGAAGAGCGACGCCATGGCGTCTGGAGCAACGATCCGCGCTGCGGCAATGAAGGGAAGCGCCAGCAAGAGCAGTACCGCCAACAAAGCCGGTGAGAGGAAGACTGCGAAGGCGGCGGCCAGGCAGATCGCCGCCGTGCGGTAGGGCACTCGAAAACGCCAGGCACCGCTTTGGCCCAGCGATGGAAGAAGCCCGTTCTCGCCCAGCAGTTTGCTCGCGGACTGAATAGCTCCGAAGGCCGCTACCACCGCCCCGGCGCCCCTTCCCAGCACCAGGTCGACGCGCACCCCCGCCGCTTCGAGCGCCTTCTGCGCTCCCGCCAGATAGGCCGCCGAGGTCCCCTCCCCCACGAGTGCGAGCGCGGTGCGAAGGGTTGGGTTGAAGGTCGGCACCCCGCGCGAGCCGGCGGATGGGAAAGGGACGCCCCCTCGGAGCTCGCCGGTCATGCGTCATTGTACCCTACGGGTCGCCACCGTCCGGATCGAAATGAAACCGATGGCCGGCCTGCGATAAACTAAGGCCTCGGCCCGTTCATAATCCAGACTTGGGGGCGCGATGCGGCTGGGGTCGGTTCCCGACAGCCCGGCCGACGGTGAGGGCTCGATTGTGTTTTACCCCTTATCGACTCTTTGAGGTGACGGATGCTCTTACTCGACGCGCGGCAGTTTCCTCCTCATACCTCTTCAAATGCGCGGACGCCGGCTCTTTACCATCGCGTCCCTGCTCGGTTCGACTGAAACGATGGGAAGCGACATCCGTCGAGCCTTGAAGCAGCGGCTAGCGACCGCGGTGCAAGACCGATTCGGCGTCGAGCTATCGGAGTTCAGCACCGAAACGCCTCCCCAGCCGGATCTGGGCGATATCGCCTTTACGGTGGCTTTCGATCTGGCCAAGAAAGCAAAACGGGCGCCCCGGAAGATAGCCGAGGAGCTGGCGCCGGTACTTCGCGAGACGGTGGGAGTGGAGAGAGTGGAGATCGCGGGAGCGGGCTATCTGAATGTTTTCCTGGAGCGGAATCGGTACCTCGAGACATTCTGCGCTGCGGCAGCAGACGAAGAGCCGGCCTCCACGGGCAAAGTCATCGTGGAGCACACGAATATCAACCCCAACAAGGCCGCTCACATCGGTCATCTTCGCAACGCCGCTCTGGGGGACACCTTCGTCCGCGTGCTCCGATATTCGGGGGAGCGGGTGGAAGTTCAAAACTACATCGACGACACCGGCGTGCAGGTAGCCGACGTGGTCGTGGGGTTCCTGGATCTGGAGAAGAAGGACCTCACCGAGATTCGATCTTTGGCCGAACAATCCAACCGGCCTGACGAAGCCAAGGCGAAACGGTTCGATTACTTTTGCTGGGATCTCTACGCCAAGATCACGGACTATTTCGAATCGGAGCCCAGCCGCGTGCCTCGCCGTGAGACGACGCTCAAAGCCATCGAGGAGGGAAAGCTGCCGGAGGCCGCCATCGCGCACGAGATCGCCACCCGTATCGCGAGGTGCCACTTGAAAACCATGGAGCGAATGGATGTCCGCTACGATCTCTTGCCGTGGGAAGGCGACATCCTTCGTCTGCATTTCTGGGACAGGGCGTTCGAGCTCCTCAAAGCCAAACGCGCCATCCGGCTCGCCGAGAGTGGCAAGAACGCCGGCTGTTGGGTCATGGACCTGCCGGAGGAGACGGATGGCGGGGCCTCGGACGAAAAGGTCATCGTGCGCTCGAACCGCACCGTGACCTACGTCGGCAAGGATATCGCCTACCAGCTCTGGAAGCTCGGCCAGCTGAGCCTCGATTTCGGCTACCGTCGCTTCTATACCTACCCGGACGGCTCTCAGGTCTGGTCGACGACGTCCGAGCCGAGCGAGCCTGGGGCGCCGGCCTTCGGAGACGGTGCCCGGGTCTACAACGTGATCGACACCCGACAGTCCTATTTGCAGAGAATCGTGCAGCATGGAGTCTCTCTCATCGGCTCCGAGGAGACCCGGGGTCGATCGCATCATTTCTCCTATGAAATGGTGGCCCTCACCCCTGCCACTTGCCGCGAGCTGGGTTTCGAAGTCAGCCAGGAGGATGCCGGCAAGGCTTATCTAGAGGTCTCGGGCCGAAAAGGGCTGGGCGTCAAAGCCGACGACTTGATCGACGTGCTCGAGCAAAAAGCGCTCGACGAGGTGACCGAACGGAATCCCGAGCTGTCCGGTGAGGAAAAGGCCGATCTGGCGAGAACGATCGCGCGGGGCGCGCTGCGTTATTTTATGATCCGATTCGCCAAGAACAAGGTCATCGCCTTCGATTTCTCAGAGGCCCTCGCCTTCGAGGGAGACACCGGCCCTTACCTTCAGTACGCGATGGTTCGAGCCAACAAGATCGTGCAGAAGTTGGGCCTGGACGTCGGCCTCGGCCCGCTGACGCCTCCCCAGGAGATGGCCGAGGATCCCGGTTGGCGGAAGCTTAGCAAGGAAGAGGGTGACGAGCTGTGGGGTCTTGCCTTTGCCTGCACCGGCCTCCGACAGATGGCGGAACAAGTGATCCGATCCGAGGAGCCAGCGCTCCTCGCCCGATTCGCCTTCCAATTAGCTCAGAAATTCAACGCCTTCTATCACCGCTACCCGATACTGAGGGAGCCCGATCCCGCCAGGAAAGCGCTGCGATTGTTCGTCGTCCAGATATTCCGCCGAGAGATGGCGGCCGCCATGGAGCTCATGGGCGTACCGATACCGACCCGGATGTGAGCAAGCCGCGTATCGGAATCAGCAACGCTCGAAACCCCGAGAGAACGAAGCTCTGGAGCCCCGGAAGAACTCCTGCGCGACGGGTGGAGGGGACGGCCCAGGTTAGGGATAAAACCAACAGCCCTCGTCGAGATCGCCCGCCGGCATCACGGTGCCGGTGGCTAGGGGCTTGGCTCGATACCGTTCTCCCTTAGCCAGGCGCGAGCCCGCGCCATCACCTTGTCGGCCCGAAAGCGGCGCCACTGCTCCCGACGATTGGGATATCTGTGGAGAGCCTCTTCGAAGCGTTGGAAGGCCCCTTTTCCGATGAGGGCTTGATTGAGCTCTTCCACCAAGGCTTCGTTGGGGAGAGACTCGACGAAGTCCTCCATGATCTGAAAACGGTCGTTGGTGGTGAAAGTAGGTACCAGGAGAAATCGGCCCGTCTCCTGGTCGGCGTCCTCTGGGCCTTCGCCGAACTCCTCCGACACCACGACCACGTCACCCGTATCGCGGTCGTAATAGTACCGGATGGTATCTAACTGTGACTCAAACGCCTGAATCAGCGCCTCAAAATCTGTACGGGAACCCATGGGCCCGATGGCCTCCCTTTCCGGTAAGCGCCAAGCCTCTGCCGTTTGGGTTAGGTCACGATCCTACGACAGAGAAGCTGATCCGCCAAGCGCAATCGTGGCGAGTCCACGCTTTCATGCCGCTATCTCGACGTTCGGGGACGAACACTGAGGGCCGATCTCAACGGATGATTCCGGACTCGCCGGGCGGCCAGATTCGTAAGAACGCCTTGCCATAAATATAGCGCCGCGGCACTAAACCCCAGCTCCGACTGTCGTTGCTTCCTCGTCGGTTGTCCCCTAGCACGAAGTAGTGTCCCGGTCGCACTTCCTCCGCCGCTAGGCTGCGTCGGTCGGCATGTCCCGGTTCGACGTACGACTCATCGAGAGGCTCATGGTTGACGAGAACCTGCCCGCTCTGTATTTCGACGGTATCTCCCGGAAGGCCAATCACTCTCTTGATGAACGACACATCGGGATCCTCGGTGTACCAGAACACCACGACTTCACCCCGCTCTATGGGACGAAAATGGTAGATGAACTTGTTGACCAGAATGCGCTCGCCATCGGTCAGCTCGGGGTCCATGCTGGTGCCCTGAACCTTGAATGCTTGCACGACATAGGTAATGAGCAACGCGCAGATCACGACGGCGATGGCCAGATCATGGAGCAGGTCGATCAGGTGCCGAAGGGGCGTGGGCCGAGCCTCCGCGGTGGTAGCGGTGGCTGCCATCCCAGCTGCCTGGGTAGCCGCTGAGGCCGACGCCTCGTCGTCCGTAACCAAGGGCTCGTTCATGTCAGACGATTACTTACTAATAAGGACGCCTCACGGTAAGATCGCCAAACCGACGCCTCCCCTCGGTCGGCCTGTCAAGTCGTCAGGGCCGTCAGGGCCGCCGCACGACGCACGTGTCGGCTAGCCGGTCGTGGAGGCCGCGCTTATCGTGAGAGATGGCGATCAGCAGGAAACCGATGCCCAGTACGAAACTATTGATAGTGTAGCCCATCACCCGCAGCATGGCTCGACGCCACCCGATCGGTGTCTCGCCGTCCGTGCCATGCACCCGCAGGCCGAGAACCTGCTTGCCGGGCGTGGCTCCCCGTACCGCCCAAAAGTAGAGGGGATAGACAATGGAGAGCAAAAGGCTGGCAACCCCTCCGGCAATCGGAAGAAGGAAGACCCTGGGAGAGAGGACCTGGAGCCCCATGACTCCTCCCCGCTCCGCGAGCCAAATCGCCCATGCACCGGAGGCTAACAACACCGGTAAGCTGATGATCACCGTGTCGATAGAGTAGGCCGCCAACCGAATCCAGAAACCGGCCGGGTATCCCATGGAGGGCAGCGGCTTGGTCGTCGGTCGACCCGGTAACCGCGTCGCGGGTCGAATCCGCCGGTTGGCGGAGCGAGCCGGCTGGGGCCCTGCCTGAGGCGCGGGCAAGCCAGATGCCTGGCTCAGCGCGTTACCGTCGGCCCCCCATTGCCCCACACCTGCGGAGCCAATTCTCCCGCCCAACGGTGAAGGTAGCGCGGGCGTTGGGCCCGGGCTTGGCAGCGGGACCTCCGCTGACCTCTCCTGCTTCGATTCACCGGCCGGCGCTCCCTGGCTCGGAGAAGAGGCGTTCCTTCGGGGTGCTTCGCTCAACAGAACTTTGCCGCAGTTGCCGCAGAACTTCGCGGGAAGCAAGACGACCGCGCTGCAGCTCTTGCAGGCCACCTGCTTGGCGGAGGAATCGGGAAGCTTCTCGCCACACTGGCGGCAGAAGTTGTCGAACGGGCTCGCCTCCACACCGCACGAGAAACATGACAGGCCGGACGCATCGGATATCCCGGCCGGGCGGGAGGAAACGGCGGGAGGCCGAATCGACCGTATGGGCATGGGTTGGGTGGCCAGCTGACCCGGGGAAGGAGGAAGGGGCGGAGATCCACCAGGCGCCTCGACGTTGAAGAGAAGGCGGGCCGAGCCGATGGCGATGAGATCGCCGTCGCGCAGAAGTTGCTCTGTCAGCACCCGGTCACCGTTTACCATCGTGCCGTTGGAGCTGCTATTGTCCCGAAGAACGTACTGATCCCCTCGACGCTCCAAGATGGCGTGCCGGCGCGACACCATTGCGTCCGACAGAACGAGATCGTTGGATGGATCCCGGCCTATGGACACGACCCTGCCGGCGACCGGGATCTCCTTCTTGGCGCCGGAAGCGGGGTTGATGATCAGTTTGGCCAAGGCTCAATTACCTTGTCGAAAGGTAAACCGTTTGCGCATGCGAAGCTTGACGCGAACCCCGTTCTTGGTGGCCGGCTCATGACGCCAGGTCTTGAGGGTTGCCATGACCTCTTGATCGAATACGTCTCCTCCGGACTCCTCCACGATAATCTCTTCCACCCCCCCCGCCTCGGTGACGATGAAGCTGACCTGCACCGAGCCTTCCAGCTTGGCGCGCCGGGCCGCCTCTGGATACCCGACTCCCGGGCACGCGATACACTTGGGATCCACGACGTCGGGCCCACGTTCGACCAGGTCGCCCTCGGTCACCTTGGGCGTCTCAGGCTCTGACGGGAGGGGCGCCTCCTGGCGCGGCTCGAGCTCCGCGGAAATGCTCTCGGTTGCTCCTGCCTTGAGCGTCATCGTCGTTTCCCAGGGCTCGAAACCGAGCTTCTGCAGCCGAATCGTTCGGTTGCCCGGACGAGCTCGAAGTCTTTCGAGGGGCGTGCTTCCCGTCGGCTTGCCGTCGAGCAGAACCTGAGCGCCAGGCGGCATGCTCACGATCCGCAGGATCGCCATGCTGGGAGCCTGCCGCGCCTGGTCTCTCATGGGAACCTTCAAACTGGCGCGAGGACTCGCAGCGTCGAGCTCCGCAACCATCTCCTCCGGCTCGTATCCGGCCTTCTCCAGCCGAACCGTGTAGCTCCCTAGCTCGAGCTCGGAGACTTCGAGCGGAGTTAGACCCAGCTTTGCTCCATTGATCAGGACGGCGGCACCCACCGGCTCGCTCTCGATAGTGAGGATGCCAGCCGTCGGGGAGACTGATTCGTTGAGCCCAGCAGGCGCCCCCACCGGCAGAGGAGCCGGAGAAACGTCCTCCATCGCCGAGTTAGTCGGGGACGGCGTCTCATCTCCCCCGGTCACAAGCGTGAGCGCCGCCACCACCGACAGGAGCAGGATCAAGGTGCCTCCGGCGGCCGCTATCACGGATCGCCTCTCCTTCAAGAACGCGGCGAATGAACCAGACCCAGCAACCCGGGTGGGGAGATGGGCGGCGGCGACATCGGTCCGCGTGAGCGGGGGATGCGTCGTTACCGTTCTGGTTTCGTCCGTCGGAAGGCTGGGTCCACGCCTGGCGTCAGGGGCGCGGGTTGTCGCGTCCGCAGGCATACCTTCGGGGAACGCTTCGGCCGGAGCGGTGGGCGGAAGGGCGCTGTCCACGTGCGTCGATTCCGCCGATCCCCAAAAGGCGGGATTGTCCGTGACCGTCTCCGCCCCTCCGTCGAGAACAAATTCCTCGTCTTCGCCCGCCGCTCCGTCCGCTCCCAGGAGATTGCCAGACGGGGCTCGCCGACCCTTGGCATCTTGTTGGCCCGGTTGGCTGTCCGAGTCAGGCAATTCCACCGGTCGACTCGGGGACGCTCCCGCTTCGTTCGGCCCCGAAGCGTAGACGGTCTCCCCTTCCAACGCGCCGAACCACGAGCCGAGACAGAGCTCCAACTCCGAAACGAACGCGGCGCCCGTTTCGTAGCGGTCGGGTGGGTTCTTGGAAAGAACCTTGGAGAATACCTGGTGCCACTTGTCGGGAAGGAGCCCCAACACCTCGAGATTCGGCGGGCGCACCGGATCGGCGTGCACGAGCTTGTAGAGAATCGAGGTTACGTTATTGCCGGGAAAGGGCTGTTCCCCAGAAAGCATCTCGAAGGCGACGACTCCGAGCGAAAAGATGTCCGAGCGACCATCCAAGCTCTCTCCCATCGCCTGTTCGGGTGACATGTAGCTGGGAGTGCCCAGCAGGGATCCGCTGTGAGTGATCTCCGAATCGATCAGTTTCGCAATCCCGAAGTCGGTGACTTTCACCTTTTCGCCGTCGTGTACGATGATGTTGGAAGGTTTGATGTCGCGGTGGATGACACCCTTGGCGTGGGCGTAGTCGATGGCGGCCGCCATCTGTGACACCAGACCGATGACTTGCTCGGGCCGGAACCGCCGCCCCTCGTTCAGGACGTCGGCGACCGTCTCGCCTTCGACATACTCCATGGCCAAGAAAGGAACCTCGTCCTCCGTTTCGCCGATGTCGAAGAGCGTGACGATGTTGGGGTGAGACAAAGTGCCCGAGATCCGCGCCTCGTGGTAGAAGCGCTCGATGAACGTACGGTAGTGCGGACTCTGGGGAGGAATGTCCAGACGGATGGTCTTGATGGCGATGGTCCGCTTTATGAGGGGATCGAACGCCTTGTACACTGCTCCCATGGCGCCGAAGCCGATGGCCTCGACGATGACGTAGCGGCCGACTTTCTTCGGGACTTCTTCGCGGGGAGTGTTCAAGGAGACCCTCCACGGGCCGGCGGTTCGGTACGGAATCTCAAGGAGTTAAACGCCCCGAAAGGACTGCGGTAAGCACCTCAAATCCAATTTAACTCACTGTATCATAACCCTTTACGAGTGTCAACGGCTTTCCCGCCTGAACCCATCCGCAGGTCTTCTCCTCGAATGGTAAGAAGATGGCGTCACCCCCGCCTGGTCAGCTGACGGCGCCAATGGGGCTGGTTGCTGAATCTACACGGTGTCAGGCGCCATATCGTTGTCTCCGAGAGGCATTCAGGGCGGTGCGTTCTGTACGCTATGATAGCCTCCAGCAAGAGGGAGCGAGCTCGAGGCGAAATCAGAATGACGGATTTACTGGAGAGACTGGACTATCGAGAGTTATCGTTCCACAAACCTCTTTTCCTCGACTACCTCTACCGTTTCGCGCGGCTGGCGCCCTTCTTCTCCGGAGATCCAGGGGACCCCGAGGCCTGGCGGCGAGTCGCCCGAAGCGTCTCTGCCTACCCTCGACAGATCGAGCCGCTGGCGGAGATCCTTCGACAACAGAACCGACAAATGGGCGCCGATCCCGCAGCGGAAGAGGCGATCGATTCCCTGCAGAGGGGTGCGTTGGCCATCGTGACCGGTCAGCAGGTAGGCGTCCTCGGGGGTCCGCTTTACAGCCTCTATAAAGCGCTCACCGCGGTGGAGCTCGCTCGGGTCATGAGCGCCCGGCTCGGCCAGCCGGTGGTGGCTCTCTTTTGGATGGACGCCGACGATCATGACTTCGAAGAGATTCGGTCCATCTCCCTCATCGATCCGTCTCAACAACTGCTCACTTTGAGCTACCAGCCCGTAAGACGCCAGGACGGGGTACCCGTCGGCACGCTGCAACTGGAACGGTCCATCGAGGACATCATCACCCGCACCGGGGAATCCCTTGCCCCCTCGGAGTTCCGACAGGAAATCCTGGAAGGGATACGCGCCAGCTACGCGCCCGGAAAAACTCTTGCCGAGGCCTTTGGGAGCTGGCTTCTTCGCATGACACGGGGCACCGGCCTGGCGGTCGTCGACCCCACGGCTCGGTCGATCAAATCCATCGCCACCCCGATCTTTTCGCGCGAGATCTCGGAACCGGGCGAGAGCACGCGCCTGGTCGAGGAAAGGACGGAAAAGCTGCTCGCCCAGGGCTATCATGCGCAAGCGGGAACGGCTGACGACCGGCTCAACCTACTCTACGCCAACCCCACACGTTCCCACATCGCCATCGAGAACTCGGGGTTTCGTCTTTCCGCCAATCAATCGGTTCTTGGGAAAGAGCTTCAAGAGCTGGTTGAGAAGGAGCCCCAGCGGTTCAGCGCCAACGTGATCTTGCGCCCGCTGCTACAAGACCATCTGCTCCCCACGCTGGCCTATGTAGCAGGGCCCAACGAGCTGGCGTATCTCGCCCAACTGGGGGCGGTCTACCAACATTTCGGCGTACCCATGCCCCTCATCGTTCCGCGCGCCAGCATCACGGTGGTGGAGAAACCGGCCGCGAAATTTCTGCACCGACACAAACTGAAGTTCGGAGACCTGCGGGCAGACGATGAATCGGTACTGAACGACATCCTGAAGGGCCTCGCCCCTCCCGAGCTAGACGAGGATCTGGCGCGCGCCCGCGCCTGCATCAAAGAGATCACCCAGACGCTGGAGAGCGATCTGGCGACCGTCGATCCAACCTTGGCATCGACCGCACGGTCGACGCGCGGCAAGTTGCTACATCATCTGGAGGAGCTGGAGTCGAAGGCCCGAAGAGCCATCAAGAAGAAGAACGACACGCTCCGCCGCCAGTTCTTCGCCGCCCGAACCTCGCTGTACCCGAACTTCGACTTGCAGGAGAGACGCCTCTCTCCCGTGCAGTACTTGGCCAAATACGGTTGGCACCTCACGGATATGGTGCGGGAGAGTTTCGATCTCGAGAAGCCTGGCCACGTACTGCTCTATCCCTGACAACCTACTCGGCGAGGGCGCGGTCGAGCCGGCCCAAGACACTCAACAAGGTCTCCCCAACCGCTCGAAGACTCTCCGCGCTCAACTTGTCCAACGTATCGTGCGGAGAATGCCAATAAGCGTTCCCTGGACCGTATTCGAAGTCGATCAAGTCGACCACCGGCACCCCCTTTTGCGCAAAGGGAATGTGATCGTCTTCGATGAAAATCCGCGCGTCCAGGAAGTGCGCGCCGTGACCTAGTCGCTGGGCTTCCCCCCAAACCAGATCCAGAAGCCATGAAGTCGAGTATCCGTCTCGATGAATCCCCAGCTCCCTATCCCCGATCATGTCCACCAGGATGAAGGCCGCGATCCGGCTCAACTCCCCCGTCTCCTCCATGCGAGCCGCCAGGTGTCTACTCCCGTACAG
>DATDRI010000108.1:0-5105 GCA_035291825.1 Vicinamibacteria bacterium
GAGAGGGGGCGAAAGCTGAGGCGAGGATTTCGTGGCCAGGTGACGGATTCTCTGCGGTAGTCCGAAAAGCCGAATGAATCCTCCCGCGTCCGCCTGGCTATAGACGTCGTCTTCGCCGAAGGTGGCGAACTCTTCCCGGTAGAGGCTGAAAGGAGACTGTCGGCCGGTTACTCGAATCGATCCTTTGTAGAGCTCCAGTCTCACGCGGCCGGTCACCGTTTCTTGCGTGGCGTCCACGAAGGCATCGAGGGCTTCGCGAAGCGGTGTGAACCACTGACCGTTGTAAACAAGCTCGGAATAGCGAAGCGCCACGCCTGCCTTGAAATGAGAGGTCTCCCGATCGAGGCACATGGTCTCGATCGCTTGATGGGCTTCTTGAAGGATGCTAGCGCCGGGCGTCTCATAGACTCCACGGGACTTCATTCCTACCAGCCGATTCTCCACGAGGTCCACCCGGCCCACGCCGTGTCGGGAACCGATCTCGTTCAGTTTTTCCAGCAGGGCGACCGGCTCGAGCGCATGACCGTTGACGGACTCGGAGAATCCGCGATGGAAGCCGATTTCCACCGTTTCGGGCGTGGACGGCGCATCCACTGGATTCTGCGTCATGAGGTACATGTCGGCGGGCGGGGCTGCCCATGGATCTTCCAAAATGCCTCCCTCGTGACTGAGATGCATCAGGTTGGCGTCCCGGCTATAAAGCTTCTCCTTGGTTTGGGAGACCGGAATGCCACGTTCCGCCGCATATTCCAGGGCGTCCTCACGCGAACGGATGTGCCACTCGCGCCAGGGTGCTATCACTTTCAAGTGAGGGGCGAGCGACAGGTAGGTCAGCTCGAAACGGACCTGGTCATTTCCCTTGCCGGTACACCCGTGCGCCACCGCCTGGGCGCCTTCGCGCTCGGCGACCTCGACCTGACGGCGGGCGATGACCGGGCGGGCCAGCGACGTCCCCAGCAGATACTTGTCCTCGTAACGGGCTCCCGCCCGCAGGGCATGAAACACGTAGTCCCGCACGAACTCGACCCGCAGATCCTCTATGAGGGCGCGCGAGGCACCGGTGGCCAGCGCCTTGGCGGCGAGCGCCTCCAGATCCTCTCCCTGACCGACATCGGCCAACATGGCGATCACGTCGCAGTCGTAGTTCTCCTTGAGCCACGGGATGGCTACCGATGTATCGAGCCCTCCCGAGTAGGCCAGGACCACTTTGGTTTTCATCTCAGAACTCTCCCTCTTCTGCTGACTGAATAATTATGCACAGTCAATGTATAAATTTGCATCGGGCAAGTCAAGTCTCCCTATCGGGAGCCCGGCGGGGCGGCCCGCACCACCGTGCCCCCGTCGGGGAGTCCAATCCCTTCCGCCCCCACGATCCGAACCCGCGGCACGCCGGACTCCAGTGCCCAAATCGCCGTTTCCAGCTTCGGCCGCATTCCCTCCGAGGCGACGCCCTGCGAGAGCAGTCGCCGGGTCTCGGTCAGGTCAAGATCCTCGATGACCGAAGAAGGCCGGTCCTTGATCCCCCACACCCCCCCGCTGTCCGTCACCTGGATCAGCTCCTCGGCGCCCAGCGCGGCAGCCACCCGGGCGGCGGTAGTATCCGCGTTGACGTTGAACAGTGCTCCATCGCCCCCACCGGCGACCGAGGGAATGACCGGAACGAAGCCCTGCGCCAGCATGGCGCGCAACGGCTCCGTCTCCACGCGATCGATCTCACCCACCAGGCCGAAGTCCACCGATTGCCCGTCGATATCGAGTGGCGGCCGTCGCCGCGCTCGGAGGATGGACGGCCCGGCCACACCCACCGCTGGTACCCCGGCGGCCACCAGCGTACTCACCATCCGATTGTGAAGCAGGCCTCCCAGCACCATGACCACGACCTCCAGCGTCGCCTCATCGGTGATCCTTCGGCCGGCGACCATCCGAGTGGGAATGCCGAGGCGATCCGCCATCTCGGACACCTGCGGCCCGCCCCCGTGCACGATGACCTGTGGTTGGTCTGCCCGAGCCAGCGCGGCCGCGATCCGCGGAAGATCTTGGGCGAGCGAGGCACCGCCCAGCTTGATTACGCGCACGACAGACACTCCGGTAGCGCTTCCAAGAGAGGAGCCGCATCGCTCTGGGTCAAGATGAGAGGGGGCAGGAGCCGGAGCACGTTGGGCTCGGCCGAGGTGCCCACGATGATGTGATGCTCCAAGAGTCGTTTCTGAACGTCGGCCGCTTTTTCCCCGAGCTTCAGCCCCATCAGGAGACCTCGTCCCCGCACCTCCTCGACGCCGGGAAGCCCTGAAAGCTCTCTGCGAAGCCAGGCGGAAGTCTCGTTGACTCGTGCCAGGATACCCTCTCGCTCCAACACGTCGAGAGTCGCGCAGAGGGCGGCACACGCCAGGGGGCCGCCTCCGAAGGTCGAGCCCAGGTCACCCGGTTGGATCTGCTGCGCGACCTTTTCGATCGCCAGGAGGGCGCCCATGGGCACCCCGCTGGCGATTCCCTTGGCGAGCGAGACCAAATCGGCGTGCACGTCATGCAGTCCCGAGTAAAGGTACCGTCCGCATCGACCGGCTCCCGTTTGCACCTCGTCGAAGATCAGTAGAGCGCCTCGTTCCGCCGTGACATGGCGCAGCTTGCGAAGAAATTCGCCCGACAGCTCCCGCACGCCGGCCATGCTCTGTACCGGCTCCACGATGACCGCCGCCGTCTCCCCGTCGATCGCGGCTTCCACCGCGTCGATCTCGTTCGCGGTAATGAAGGAGACATCCGGTGCGGAAGGACCGTTCTTCTTGGATGACGTTACCGAGGCAGCTCCCAGTGTCCGCCCATGAAAGGCTCCCGTTAGCGCCACGATCTTTCTTCGACCGGTCAGTTGTCTGGCGACGCGCAGGGCCGCCTCGTTGGCTTCCGCGCCGGAGTTCACGAAAAAAACCTGGTGAAAGGGTTTTCCGGCGGTTTGGACGAGCCGACAGGCGGCTTGGGCGCGAACCGGGCTGGTGACGACGTTCGAGTAGAAGAGCAGCTCCCCTGCCTGCCTCGCCATCGCCTCCACCACGGTGGGATGGCTGTGCCCGGTCGAGGCCACCGCGTGCCCGCCATAGAGGTCGAGGAAACGCCGGCCGTCCTCGTCGAAAACGTAAACGCCTTCTCCTCTCTGCAGCGAAAGAGGGAGTCGGTGGTACGCCGGAAGTTGGTAACGGGTTTCCAGCTCGACCGCGTTCATGGAAGAACTCCGGTTGGCCAGCGAAGCCCGGCGTCTTCGGGTAGCCCGAAAAGAAGATTCATGCATTGCACTGCCTGAGAGGCGGCACCCTTCAGCAAGTTGTCGATGGCCACGAAGACGGTGGCGGTTTCCGAGCGCACCGAGACGGAGACTGCGGCGCGTGGCGTACCCACCACGTCGGCAAGCTGGGGGGGCTGCTCTCGAACCTGGACAAAGGGCTCGGCGCTGAAACGGCGGCAATAGATCTCCAAGAGATCCGCGGACGGATCCACCGGGAAAAACGCGCTGGCATAGATGCCCCGCACCAAGGGCGCCGAATGGACTTGCAGGTGGAGAGGAAACTTCGACGGATTCACGCTCTCCAAGGCCGATTCGATCTCCGGCTGATGACGGTGGCCGTTTTGTTGATAACCGAAGAAGTTCAGGGCGCGCTCCGGGTGATGGGTCTTGGACTGAGGTCGATGCCCCGATCCCGAGGAGCCGGTCACTGCCGAGATCCAAGGCGGGCCGCGCAGGACGCCTTTCTCCAGGGCGGGAAGAAGGGCCAGGCAGGCGGCGGTGGCGAAGCACCCCGGCACCGCTACCCGACGCGCTTCGCGCAGCCGCGGGCGGTTCAGTTCCGGCAGTCCGTAAACGAACTCCGGTTGGAAATCCCAGGCGGGGTGTGGTCCGTAGGTCGCTTCCGCCCGCACGCGATCGGTGATGCGGAAATCCGCCGCCAGGTCGATGAGCGGAAGCTTTCTTGGAAGGGTCCCCATCCGTCTCGCGGACTCACCGTGGGGAAGAGCAAGGAAGAGAAGATCGAGCGCGTCGATTTGATCCGGCTCGAGATGCGTCTGCAGTTGCAGGGTGCACGCACCGAATCGGGGTCGGATCGTCGCCAGCTCCTCCCCGGCCGCCTGGCCGGCGGTGGCCGCCACCACCTCCACTTCCGGGTGATGAAAGAGGAGACTGAGGAGCTCGCCTCCCACGTATCCGGAGGCGCCTTCGAGAGCCACCCGGATCATGATTTCTCGGGAAAGAGCCGTGAACGGACGATGGGGAAGAGACGAGGTCCATCGGAACAAGCATTGACCGCGGGCACGCTCAGCTGCTGCTCGACCATCTTGCAAGCGGCGGTGCTGTCGGTGACCGGGCCGGTGATGACGTCAACCCGGAGTCCCCAGCGGCGGAGAAGCTCCACGCCTCCCCAGGCCCCCACGTGATCCGAGGCGGAGAGCACCAAGGCGCCAATGGCCCGGTTGAAGATCGGGTCCTGAAGGAGGCGATCGACCCCGTAGGGACCGATGATACCGTCCCCCAGCTCCGCGACGATCAGATCGGGGTTGGTTTCGTTGAGGTGATGAAAGAGCCCGTTCACATAGGAAACGAGATTTGGCTGATCTACCGTCGAGGCCAGACCCGCATCGAGGAAGGAAATGGCTTCGAACGCGCCTCGCGCTCGCATGTCCAGGGTGTCTTTCAAGCAGGCCACTCCGGTGAGCTTCACCGCCGCCACGCGGATACCGGCTTGCCAGGCCCCGGCAACGAGCTCCGAGGCGGCTCGGGTCTTTCCCGCCCCCATGGAGGTTCCCACCACCGCCACCACCGGACACTTGCCATCGAGTGTTCCTCGCGGCGCAATGGCGCCTTCGGTGAGGCTGTGGGGCCGACCGTTTTGTCCCAAGCGATCGATGACTTCCACGGTGGTGGGCGCACCGAGATCGAGCAAGCCCCCTTGGAAGGATCCTACGATACCCCCCAGGCTCAGGAGAGAGAGCTTATCTCCGCGCTTCACCCTCTCTGGTGCGGTTCCCACGAAGCCGCGCAGCGCCTGGCGTGTTCCCGCCACCCCCACCAGCGTGTCTCCGGGACGTAGAACCACCATTTCCCCGCCGGCCAGCTCCAGCCG
>DATDRI010000109.1:0-30268 GCA_035291825.1 Vicinamibacteria bacterium
GTATCTACGCGAATGAGGCGTCGCTTTTCGAAATGGCTCGGCAAAACCTGTCACGGTTTTTTCGATTTGGAAATTAGTTCACCCATCCTTTTTCTTCCACCGGAAGTGTCTTCCCAGCTCCGACGAGTAGGATGTTCCTAAGCTGTCGGCGTTCGACGCCACCCAGTCCGAGAACTTGGTCCTCCCATTGGGCGGCTGTTCGGAGCACAAAAGGCTTTCCATGAGACCGCTCAACTCGTCTCTGGTCAGAACGACGTCGCGGACGAACCAACCGATGACGCCGCCAAGAAAGATCCCCAGAGAGGGCGACACAGGGACGAGCTTGACATTCCGGCCCATCGCGGACGCCATGAGCTCGACCAGCTCTTTGAAGGAAAACGTCTCCGGTCCTATGGCATCGATGACGCGAGAACCCTCCTCACCGGCATTGGCCATCGCGATGGAGGCGAGGTCTTCTACATAGACGGGCTGCAAGCGATACTCCCCGGTTCCAAAGTTGGGAAAGAGTGGAAATCGGCGGATCATCCAGCCGATGTTATTGACCAGAATGTCTTCCTTTCCAAATACCAGCGTGGGCCTCACGATGGTGTACGGAAGGCCCAAATCGACGAGGGCTTTTTCTTGAAGAGCCTTCCCTCGGTAGTAAGGTAAACGCGACGTCGCGGAGGCATGGGTCACGCTGATATGGATGATTTTCTCGACACCGGCACTCTGAGCACATCGAAAGAGCGTCTTGGTATTCTCCACCGCCCGTTCAAAAGTCGAATTCCCGTATTCGAAACGGACCCAATAGGTGTTATAGAGAGTTCGTGCGCCACGAAGGTTTTCGGTGAGCAAGGTAGGCGCATCGAAATGGAACGGGAAAGCCCGAACCGCGGCGCCAAATGGATTCTCCTTATCGGGATGTGTGGTAACGGTTCTTACTTGACGACCGGAATCGAGCAGACGACGAGCGATGTACTTCCCGATGTACCCGAAGGCACCGGTGACCACATCCGTTTCGCTCCGCAATGCTGGCTCAGCCCTGGGAGACAGACAACTCCTCGATCCAACTCGGCCGACTCGAGACCATCGCCCCCGTCACCAAACCCAGCTTGTTCGTGAGGGATAGACCGATCCTGCGCTGCAATACCGGGTAGCCCTCTTCCCCGATCTTCTCGAGAATACGGCAGTAGACCGCCCCCATGAGCGATGTACATCTGCGACAGTCCGGCTCGATCAAATCGAGAAGCGGCTCGGCCCGTCGGTAGAGCCCTCGTACCCGCTCGACTTGAAAGCGCATCAGCTCGACGAAGGCCGACGTGGCGCGCCGGCGCTTGAGCTCTTGCTCGGTAACACCAAATCGGTGGAGCTCTTCTTGCGGAAGATAGATGCGGTCCTTCTCCGCCGCATCCTCCCCCACGTCACGGAGTATGTTCGTCAGCTGAAACGCAGTGGCCAGCTCACGGCCTCGCTCCATGGCGGCCGGGTCGCGATAGCCGAAGATGGAGAGTGACATGGTGGAGATGGTGGTTGCTACCAGGTCACTGTAGACCAGAAGCTCATGGTAGGTCGCGTAGCGTTTCTTGACCAAGTCCATCCGGCAACCTTCGATCAGCCGAGCGAACGATTCCTTGGGTATCGGGAAGCAGGACGCCGCGTCGGCCAAAGCCACCGTGATGGGATGAGTGGGGGCGCCGCGGTAACAGCGTTCCAGCTCTTCTTCCCATCGATCGACACGTTCGCGCACATCGGTATTCGGATTCTCGTCGACCAGATCGTCCACGAAACGGCAGAAGGCGTAGGTGGCATAGACGGCTTGGCGTTTGGCTCGAGGTAGAAAACGAAAGCCGACCGAGAAGTTGGGCCCATGGCGGTGAGCAACCCGCCGGCACAGCGCGTACGCTTTTTCCAGCTCCACCGCCCCCTCACTCCTCCAGATAGCGGGCCACGAAATCCGCCGGCAGAATCTCCGGTTTTCCGGATCTCCCCGATCGAGGACGACACCAGCCGCACAGAAGCTTGTGTCCGCAGGGCTCCGCCCGCCCGAAGATTCTCTGGGCCAATGGCCGCAGCGCCAATCTCCACCACGCGGGTCGAGCCCACGACAAAAGGAACTCGCGGAAATCGCTTCGGCTGGCGCGCCAGACGAAGAATCGCAACCCGTAGCGGCCGAGCGCCTCATAGAGGAGCCGACTGGCTACGCTCGCGCGCATGGTGGGACCGAAACGCTCCGACCACAGGCGGTCGAAGTGGATACCCTCCACCAGACTGCGCGCCGCCAAGTGGCCGGAGGTCAGGGCGTATCGGATACCTAGGCCAAACAAGTAATCCTGAAAACCTCCCGCCTCACCGGCAAAGAGGGATCGCCCGCGAACCGAGCTCTGGTGAAGAAAGAAGTTCATATACGAATAGCCGGGGCGAGGGGAATCGATGTCAAAGGGAGCGATGGACTGAAAACGCGCCACCGCTTTGTCGAAGTGGCTTTCCAGGCGACCGTACTCCTTCAACAGGGCGAGTCCCAGCGTGCCCCACCCGTCGAGAACGAAGAAGTAAGCATAGCCTCCCGGCGCCAGCTCGGGGTCGAAGATGACTTCGATGCGATCCGGGCTTCCGGTGCGAAAGGCGATCTGCTTGGCGATTCCATCCGCCGGACCGGGTCCGGTGGCGACCACGTCCGCTTCCTGGGGCGAGAGCTTCTTCCCGAAGCGGATGACCGCCCCCAATCCACGCGCCTGAGCCGCCAGCCCGCGATCGAGCGTGCCGGGCTCCGTGCCGCGACGGAGAAAATAGCCGTAGGGCCGTGCGCTGGTGACCGGGAAGGTTTTTCCTCGGTCGTCGAAGAGATGCGCCCAATGGGCGGGGCGCAGATCGAAGTTCAATTCGATTCCCATTTGGGCGAGCTCGTCCCGCGCGTCTTCTTCGCGGCTATAGCTTTCCAGGATCTGGTACTCTCCGATGAAACGCGCTCCTACGTCGTCCCTCCGCTCGAAGACCTCCACTGGAAATCCCGAACGACGGAGATGGATAGCCGCCGACAACCCGGCGGGTCCGGCCCCGGCGATCACGACCGGTTTCATGGCAGGAGAAGTCTGGAGAGTGTGGACTCCCAGCTAATGACCCGCATCGATTGCTCCGCCAGCTCACCCATTCTCCTCGCCAGCTCCTGGTTCTCGGCCAAGACATCTAATTGCCGAGCGATGAAATGCGGATCGGGAAGGAGAACGTAGCCCGATCTTCCATTGGCGACCAGCTCCGCCGGACCGCCGCTGTCGACACAGGTGATGACCGGCTTCTTGCACCGGCCCGCCTCCACCGTCACGAAACCGAAATCTTCCATGAAGGGGGCAAAAAAGACGGCCCGGCAACGAGCGTAGTGTTGGAGGAGCGTTTCGTCATCGATCCGACCCAAGAACTGCACTCGGCTGGAAATCCCGAGCTCGGAGGCCAGTCGACGCAGGTCCTCCTCCTCCTCACCCGTTCCGGCAATCACGACACCCAGGGTCTTCGACTTGACGTGTTTCATGGCTTTGAGCAACAGACTAACGCGCTTGAGTGGATGGAGGCGGGAAACGGTGAAGACGTAATCGTCGTAGGCCTCGGTCCGGTACGCCCGTTCAGGCGGGGGAGGATAGAGCACTTCGCTCGGTATCTTTCCCCACCGCATCAATCGTTCCTGCACGGTCTTGGATTGCGCGAAGAGACGCGTGACGTTGCGGGTCAGCAGGTACCGATCGAGGCCATGTATCATGACACGGCGCGTCCCCTCTTTGATCTTGCCTTTCCAGGACAGCTGTCCCTTGAAACGCGGCCACAGATCGTAGTACTCGCGCATACGGTGATTGAGCCAGCACACGTGGCGACGGTGGCGTACCGCGTAGGACGGAAAGCGCAGGGAAATCACCTGATCGATGGGAACTCCGTCCCCTGACTCGGAAACGTCGGTCAGCCAGTTGGCCAGGTAAGCCGCGAACTGGCGACCGAAGCGATTCTGTGCGGTGCGGATGATCTCTACCCGGAACCCGTGCCTTTCCAGCTCATCGGCGAGGCTCCGGGCAATCACACGATGTCCGCCTTCCACGAACGGAACGTCCGACGTCACCACCGCCACGCGGATCGGTTCCGCGAGAGGCTTCCCTTCAGCGATCACTTTCGACGAGGCTAGACCGCTCGAGGTCTCCATGCCTTGCGTTTCCCTTTCCAGGCGCAGACTCACTGGCGGCGAAACCCTCCAGCGCGTAGATGACTCCCCCGGGAAGATTACCAATGACACCCAGGGCGAGGATGAGTACGGAGAGAACGAAGGCACCGTCCGGATCCATCCCCACACTTCCGAACAGGGCAACATAGGCGAGATTGGTCGTCCCCAGTCCACTCACCGAGATCGGCAACATAGTGATCAAGAGAATGAGGGGGACGAAACAGAAGAAATAAACCAGAGGCGAGCCGAGGGCCATCGCTTCCGAAAGCAGATAGGCCTGTAGGATCCGGAGAACCTGAACCGCTACCGACATGGCCAGAACCAGACCCATCAGTCCCGGTTGGCTCCGGTAGCTCTCCATGGCCCCCATCGCCCTCTCCACCGAGGCACGCCACCCAGAGGACTCGCCGGCCAGCCGGCCGGCGGGCCGTATCCGATACAGAAGCAGGCGATGCACGGACGGCGAGAGCAAGGAGACCAGACCCGCGACCGCGATCAAGGAAAGACTCAACACCGTCGCCAGGAGAACCGGGTGAGGGTAGATGCGGTAAGAAACGAGGAGCGCGGCTAGCCCGGTCAGCAACATCGAGAGCATTCCCATGATCCGGTCCATCGCCACCGAAGCGACCGACTCCACACCTTTGGAAGAGAGACGAGAGAAAGAGACGGCGCGAATGGCCTCGCCTCCGATTCCCGTCGGCAGAAAACTCCCAAAGAACGTGCTCACCAGGAAGATCTTGACCACTTTGAGACGCGAGGCGTGAATCCCCAGACCCTCCAAAAGGTAGATCCACCGACCCGCCATCAAACACCGGTCCATGACCACCGTGACCAGGGTCAGGGCCGCCAGCCACCAGTCGGCCCGGGCGATGAAACGAGCCATACTGGGGATGTCGAGTCGAGCGAGTAAGAGAACGAGGAGCGCGACGCTCACTCCGACACGCACCAACAGCCAGAACAGGCGGCGATTCGTCATCCGTTCATCTTCTCAATGAATCCCTCTCGAGGGGAGACGCCATGCGTCTGTTCTCCCGCTCCAAGCCATCACCTGCGACCGGTTGCTCGTCGAGGAAGGCAAAATCGCTCTGGTAGTCCCACCTGGGCCGTCCCCTGCTCCGTTCGCGATAACGGTTCACTAGGACCTCGTACAATCGAGACATCTTGTCTACAAAGACCTGGATATCGAAACGGCGCGAGCTTTCCCGCGCACCGCGAGACAGCCGGGAAGCGAGGGACGGGTCATCGAGGACCCTCCTCATCGCTCCTGCCAACGCCGGCGGGTCGCGTGGCGGCACGACCAGCGAGTTGGCTTCGTCTCTCAAGAGGTCTCGCAGTCCATCCACATCGGTCGAGACGATGGGCTTCGCCATGGCCATCGCCTCGAACACGGTGAGCGGAGTGCCCTCCCAGAGGGATGGGAAGACCGCTACATCGAAGCTCGCCAATGATGCCGCAACGTCCTTCTGGAAACCCAGGAAGATCACCTTATCTTCGATCCCCAGGCGGGCCGCCTGCGCTTCGAGCTCCGGCTGCAAAGGCCCCTCGCCTACCAGAACGAAGCGAAGCTCCGGTCGGTCCCGTGCTAACAAGGCGGCGGCGTCCAAGAAGAAGCGATTCCCCTTGGACTCGTGGAGACGAGTGACTGTTCCCACCACGCGGAGCCCGGGTTGGTTGAGACCCAACATCCGCCGCGCCTCCTGCTCTCTCTCCGCACTCCACGGCTGAAACTCCTCCAGGGGAGCACCGAGGTAAACCAACTTCACTCGCCGCGGAGAGAGCTTGCGTGCCTCGATGCAGAATCGCCGGGTACTTTCCGAGACCGCGATCGCTAGATCGGTGACCGGATCGAAGAGCTTGTCGGGGATCTTCTGAAACCACGGCGTATCGGTCAGGTTCGCGTGCTCGTGCAGCACGTTGGGCATCCGCAGCAGCACCGCTGCTGCCCTGCCGAAGGTGGTGGCGCCATAGCCATGGGTTTGGATCACGTCGATCTCCAGTCGCTTCAACAAACGAACGAGTGCGGGAAGCGTGGTCGGGTCGAAACGTGACTTCTCCAGATAGTAGACCGGGAAGCCGAGCCGATCGAGCGTTTCCTCGGAGAGATCGCGTTTGCGGAGACTGAGCAGGGAGACTCGGAATCGACTGCGGTCGAATCGGGGAATCATCCAGCTGAAGAGCCTCTTCACACCGTGCATGCGGGAGCCTTCCCAACCCAAGTGATCGCAGATTTGCAGCACGTTGATGAGTGGCAATGGCTCAGTCCCCTCCTGCGCCACGCGGGTGCAAGACTCCGATTCTCATCGAGCCCTCAGCTACTTGCTGGGCGCCTGGCTGGGCACGGCTTGCTTGGGCTGGGCGGTTTCCGAGAGGAAATCCAGAACGCGACGTGTCTTCTCCACATAGTTTTCATAGCTGTATTCTTCTTCCGCCAGGCGCCGGGCGCCATCGCCGAGGGTTTGAGCACGGTTCCGATCCCGGATGAGAGTCAGGATCCCCTTCCCGAACTCCTCCGGCTCGGCTGCTGTCAACTGGGCGACGTCGTCGTCCAGGACTTGAGTATGGGTGAGCAGGCGCGTCGCCACGATCGGCTTACCGGCGCGGAGATAAGAATAGATCTTGAGAGGCGTGTTGTTTCCGTGGGAACGGGGCGACACCAAAATATCCGCCATCGTCAAGTAGATGGACATTTCGGAGGAAGGACGTTGCCCAGTGAAGATCACCTTCCCGGCGAGCTCCGTTCCGTCGATTGTCTCTCGGGCCTCTTGGATCTGCTCGGCATGACCGCCCACCAGAAGCAAGCGTGCCCGGGGTTCTTGTCCGATGACCCACCGCAGCGCGTCGAATAGCAGCTCGAGCCCTTGATAGGCCTCGAACGTGCCGGTGTAGCCGATGACCACCGCCCCTTCCAGGCCCAGCGACTTTCTGAGCTCGGCAACTTCCGCCTCACCTGCCCGCCGCGTCGCCTCGGCCAACGGCGAGTTCTCGATCAGAAAACAAGGGCGTCCCGGATCGATACCGGCGACCACATCTTGCAGATAAGGACAAACCACGATCACTGCCGCCGAGCCTCTGATAGTCCAGCGCTCGGTAATCGCCATGAGGCCGCGAAGAATCGAAGAGCGAGTGTAGCGGAAATTTGTCAACTGCTCGGGAAGAGACGAGTGCATGTCGTAGACGGTGGGGACTCCGAAAAGCCTCGATAGCAGGACGCCCATCAGCCCCGCCTCTTCGTGGCAGTCGAGCAGATCGTAGCGAGCCGAAACCAGGCGTCGCACTGCAGAGAAAAACACCATGACGTCCAGCGGGATCTTGACCAGCGAGGGGCCGATCGGCACCTTTCGGATCCCGGGTATTCCTGGAGCACGAAAGATCCTGAGCCCAGGGATGGAAACGTCCTGGCCGATCGGATAGGTCACCAAGTCCACTTGATGCCCCAGCTCCGTCAGGGCACGGGCTCGGTAGTACTCGCTGAAAGGCGTGCCCCGAGGCTCAAAGAAGGGTTGGGGAGCGATCATGAGAATGCGCATGAGTCTCTGGGCCTTGTCGCTTTATCTCCTTGAACAGACGAGACTAAGTCCGCCGGACGATTATAGGCTCGCCCCCGAAGACCGGTCAACGGCTTGGAGATTCACCCTCGCCAGGATCTTCCTCTGCGGGCGGCGGTGGCTTTCAGTCCCGCCGATTCTCGGTTGACTCCGAGGCCCGCCTCGCATAGCATCGACGCGGGTTGGGAATCTTCTTCGCCTGACGCGAGACTCCTTCAGCCATTCCCTATCCCTTTCCCACGCCGGGGGAACATGAATCTGGACAGACGGGCCTTCCTCACCGCGCTCGCCGCGGCTGGTGCGGGCGCCGCGCTGCCGGGCGGAGCCGCCTCACTTCTTGGTAAAGCTTCCTCTCCAAGAAGCGATCTCCAGTTCGGCTTGCCAGAACGGGCCTTCCTCATCGACTCCTTCGGATCCGTCGACCCAGAGCTGCTCGGCGATGCCTGCCGAGATCTCCTAAACCCAGGTAGGCTGACGGCCGTCCATACCAGCCTTGCCAACGGCAACCTGGAAGTTGCCCGCCAAGCCCTTGCGGAATGGCAGAGACGCTTCGACCGTTACCCGCGGCTGATGAAGGTCCTCGCCGCGACCGATATCGAACGATGCAGAAACGAAGGAAAGTTGGGGATTCTGCTCGGCTTTCAGAACGCTACCTGCATCGACGGCAACATCGAAAATCTTTACACCCTCCACGCCGCCGGCACGCGGGTCATTCAACTGACCTACGACTCGCGAAATCTGCTGGGGGACGGCTGCAACGAAAGCACGAACACCGGTCTCTCGGATTTCGGTGTGGCCGTCGTGGAAACGATGAACGAGCTGGGCATGGTGGTCGACCTATCTCACTGCGGCGAGCAAACCAGTCGGGACGGAATTCAGATCTCGCGCAAGCCTCCCGCCTTCACGCACACCTGGTGCAAGACGATTTACGAACACCCGCGCGCCAAGAGCGACGAGCTGCTCCAAGCGATCGCCGCACGGGGCGGGATGATCGGTATCGCCGCTCGCGACCATGCCACCGAACCCGGTGCGGAAGGCGTCTTCCGACATTACTTGGATCACATCGACCACGCCGTCAAGGTGGCGGGAATCGATCACGTAGGGCTCGCCTCCCATGACTCGACGCGGAGTGCCGAGGCCAGCGGGTCTTCCCTCGCCCATCACCAAGAGCGGGGGCGTTTTCACGACCTAGCGCGGGGTCTGGCCGGGCGGGGCTATCATTCGGACGCGATCGAGAAGCTCATGGGCGGGAACTGGAACCACTACCTTCAGCAGGCTCTCTAATCTTCCAGCGTTTGGCCTTCGCCGCTGGCGAGCAACAACAGACGGACCAGTCGAAGCGGAGGCTCTCCACAGGCCAGAAACTGAGCGTGGAAGTCTCCGCTATGAGAAAAAGCAGGCACGGAGAGGGGGCATGCTGAAAGGGATGGGAGCCTACCCTCCGGTGAGCCGCGCCAGGTTCTCACCGAGGATCTGAGCAGCCTGGAGCCTGGACACCCCGAGGTCAGAGAGCACGCGAACCTGGGTATCGAAGATGTCTCGCCGCCAGCCCCGGGGAAAGAAGCTGGAATCGGTACCGAAGAGAATTCGCTCCGGACCCAGAACCTCCAGCGCTTTGGCGTAGACGCTCTTTAGATCCAGGGGGTAGGGCATTAAACGCATCCATCCGTTCGAGCTAGAGGTATCGGTGTAGATGTTCTCACATTGGTCGGCGAGCAACAAGAACTCACGGAAGTAACCACATCCGAAATGCGGTAGCACGAAGGGCAGCTGAGGAAAGGCCCTGGCCACGCCGTCGAGCTCCACCGGATTGGAGAAACGCATATCGAAGCGACTGGGGAGACCCAACTTGTCTCGGATGCCGACTTTCAAGTGTCCGCAATGCACGAACACGATGCCGCCGCGTGCCGAGACCTTCTCATAGATGGTAAAGAGGCGACGGTCCCACACGCGAAAACGATGCATCGCCGGGAAGAGACAAACCCCCTTGAAGCCAAGCTCCGCGAACGCTCTCTCGACCCGGCGGGGAGCATCCTCTTCGGTAGGGTTCAACATGAAGTAAGGGAGAATCCGATCGGGGAAGGCCCGGGCGGCTGCCGCTACCGACTCCTCGTCTCCCGGCACGCTGGCGATGAGAACGGTTCGGCTTACCCCTTGACGATCCAACTCCTGCACCCAACGCTTCCCCAGGCTCACCGGATCCGGGTCGGGAAATTCGAAGGGCAAACGTTCCTTGAGAGCCGTAACCGCCTGCTGCTCGGGAAGAGAACCGGCAAGCTCCTTGGCCAGGGTCGCGAAGAAGCGGTGCGAAAAAAAATGGGAATGTGCGTCGAGGACCGCAATCTCGCCGAAGGGAGTTTCCATCTTGGGTAGTTTAGCCTCGCGGGATTCCTTCGGGTCAGGTCGTCTGGTAAGTCTAGCACCTCACTGAGGAGCAAAGTGAGCCGGACTTGGACAGCGATCGAGCGGTCCTCAAACCTTGAAGAAGGCTTCCTTCTCCTCCATCGGTGCACCCTTGAGAAGGTGCCGGGCCAGATGGAGTGACATCTTCATGGAGTGATCGGAGTTGTTGTACCAGTAGGCTCCCGTCCGACCGAGGAGTTTCAAGTTCTTAAACGGCTTCACCATACGCGCCGCGGCCGAGAAACTCTCTTTGTAGCGCAGATCGTAGATGGGGTAGGTGTCGCGAACCCTCTCCACGTGCACCGTTCCGAAATCCTGGATCGACCGAACGAGCTTCAGGCGCACCAGATCGGATTTTATCTGAGGTATGAGCTCGTTCGGTTCGCGCCAGGGGCCGTTTCCTTCGAAACAAGTGACCTCGACGCAGAGCCCCGTCTTTCCGGGAGGCGACATGTAAGGAGCGAGCTCCTTGGTAATGGTGACGCGAGAAAGAACCGTATCCGAGCCACCATAGTAGATCCACTGTTGCTTCTGCAGGACTTCGGCCTCGACCTGGATGTTGTACAGAACCGTGGAGAGATAGCGTATTCCGGGAGGGTCTTCACCCAATAACTTCGCCAGGGCAATGAGATTGCCGCTCCAGATCAAGTATCGTGGTCGAAGACTCGATCCATCGCTCAGCTGTACCTCCTCTACTATTCCGTTTCGCGTTCGAATGGCGGTGACCGTATCCCGCAAGCGGATCTCACCACCCAATCGACGTACTTTCTCCGCCAGTTTGTCGCAGAACGTGCCGAAGCCGCCGTAGCTGGGATAGATGAACTTGGTCACTACCGGGCGGGGGAGAAGCACGTTGCGGACCAGGTCGAAGAGCGACTCGCTCTTGACGCGGCTGTCGATCACCGCCCGATTGATCCCGGTGGTCGCCCAGTCGACATGAACATCCTCGCAGGGTATTTGGAGGAATTTCTCGGTATAGGGTTTGAAGAAGAGACGATAGAGGGTATCGCCGTAGCGCGAGCGAGTGTACTCGGTGAAGGAGTCCCGGTCGGCGGGATCTCGACGCCGTAGCAGATCCACTCCGGCGGAGACCATCACCGGAAGGGGAAGTCGAAAGAGCGCGCGGCTGTCGAGTGGCCAACTGAAATACTTTCCGAACAAATGCACCGAGCTCGAACGGTCCACCACCAGGTAGTCGTCCCCGAGTATCTCCAGCAGAAAATCGAGAACTTCTTTGTCCTCGGTGTGAAAGCGTTTGGGTCCCACGTCGAAGGTGAAGTCACCGTAACCGAACGACCGGGCCAACCCACCCACTACGTCATTACGCTCGACGACGGTGACTTGCTGTTGCTCCTTCAGAACCGTATGAGCGAAGGACAGACCGGCCACGCCTCCACCAACGACGACAAAGTCCTTTTGACGCTTCATGAGGGATTCTGGCTTGCTCGTGGGTCCCTACCGCAATCTCGGTACTCTAGCACACGCCGCTCACTGGCACGAGACTACGGGTAGGCTTGGGCGCTGAAGCAGCTAGCAAGCTGGGATCTGGCCAGCCGACGCTATTACTTGGTAGCCCGGATCATGATGTGCCATCCCAAGGGCCGTTTGATCCGATCGGGAAGGAGCTCGAAGAAAGGGACGAGTAGATAGTTGTTGAGTTGGGCGAACAGGTTATCGAACTTGACGGTACGCTTGGGGAACCGGTCCACCTGAATCTCGACTTGGCGGAACCGGTTGAACATCTTCCGGCACTCACCCACCGAATAGCGACGAATGATGGGTGCGTCTTTCGTCGCGTGCTCGATATTCGTACCAGAAAGCCTTGCCGCTAGGTTGAACCAGGAGTAGCGATTATAGAGCATGATGATCGCTTCTCCGCCCGCTCCCAGGACCCGGTAGACCTCATGAATAGATTTCTGGGTATCGACGGTGTGATGCAGCACTCCATGCGAGTAAACCACGTCGAAAGAGCCGTCCGGAAAATCAAGCGCCTCCGCGTTCCCCACCCGGAGATTGCCCCGATAGCCTTCGCGGGCCAGGTTGGCGGTGGCGAGCTGAATGGCGTTCGGGGTGAGGTCCACGGCGCTCACCTCGGCTCCGGCGCGGGCGAACTGAAGGAGATCTATTCCCACCCCACAGCCGATCTCCAGAACTTTCTTGCCCCGGTATCGCGAAAAGCCGACGTAGTCGCGGAGATAGTCGATCTTCTCGTAGCGGTAACGCTCCAGAGCGTCGAAAAATTCCGGCGAGCCGACCGGTAGATCGGTGACTTCGATGTCGTTGACGAACTCGTTCCAGTACGCCCGAACGTCCTCGAGCGTGGCCACCTTGTTCATGGAGAGGCGGGAGTCTACCAGGGAGCCTTCCACCCGTCAAGCTCCCCGCAGCTCCCACCGTCCCGCCGTCCCGCCGTTCCCCCTTGATTTACCGGTCCCGACACCATACGATCGGTAGTCACGAGTTTGATTTCACGCGGAAAATACATTGGTCTTCGATTTGAGCTCTGGCTCGCCCCTCCCATCCGCTGCCAGGCTCCATCCGGCGTCCTCCGAGCTGCTGGCGGAGTTCGCCGACGACGTCCGCCAAGGACTGAGAAACCAACCCAAATTTCTCAGGGCGAAATACTTCTACGACGAGTTGGGCTCCCGACTCTTCGAGGAGATCACCCGCCTCCCCGAGTACTATCCGACTCGCACCGAAGCCTCCATCCTGAGGGAGTACGCAGGGGACATTCGGGACACCTTGGACGGCGACTTCAGCCTGGTGGAGCTAGGGAGCGGGAGCTCCGCGAAGACCACCATCCTCCTCGAGAACATTATGGAGGAGCAAAGACGTCTTCACTATCTTCCCATCGATATCTCTCCGACCATCCTCGACGAGACCGCCCGCAAGCTGGATGCGCGCTACCCCCGACTTACCACCATCCCCATCGCCTCCGAGTACCGGGAAGGGCTTCGGGAGGCCAGTCGTCTCGCCGTTCACGCTCCCGAAGTGGCGGAACGAAAGCTGGTCCTTTTCTTGGGATCGAGCATCGGCAACTTCGAGCCCGCCGAAGCCGAGACATTTCTTCAGGGGGTCCGTGATGGCATGGGAACCGACGACGCTCTTCTGATTGGATTCGACCTGCAAAAGGACGTGGGTATCCTGGAAGCTGCTTACAACGACGCGACGGGGGTCACCGCCCGATTCAACCTCAACATTCTGAAACGCATCAATCGCGAGCTGGGTGGAAACTTCAACCTCCAAGCTTTCCGCCACCGCGCCTTTTACAATGAGGCCGCAGCGCGGATCGAAATGCATTTGCTCTCGCGGACCCGACAGGAGGTTGCCATTCGACGCCTCGAAGAGACCTTCGGATTCGAGGAGGGAGAGTCGATTCACACCGAAAGCTCTTTCAAGTACACGATACCGCTCATCCAGCAAATCGCTGACCGCGCTTCCTTCCAGGTCCGCAAAGTCTTCACCGACGGCAAGAACTGGTTCGCTCTCGCTCTGTTCTTCCCCGCCTAGATCCCCACGATGTTTTCCCGTCGTCATGCAACGGGCATGCTGGTCGCCCTTGGCGTCGTCCTGCTGGGATTCTCCCTCTCGGTGGACTACCCGCGGGCGGCTGGTGCCATGTGGAGTGACGAGGCCACCTACTACACGATGACTCACAGCCTGGCGCAGGACGGCGATCTCCTCTACTCGCGCAAAGATTTGGAGCGCACTTATAGAGAGTTTCCCGACGGGCCCTCGGGAATCTTCCTGAAGCGAGGGCGAGAAGGCCGCCTGACCTTCACCGGGGAGTTCCCTTTTCTGGTCCGCGACGGGGAGGTAACCGAGGAAATTTATTTCGGCAAGGCGTTCCTCTATTCACTGGCCGCGGCACCCTGGGTACGTCTTTTCGACACGAACGGAATCCTGGTCCTCCACACGCTCGCACTCATGATAGTTCTGGTGTGCGGGTTTTTCTTTATCGCGTCGACCAGCTCGCCAGGAGCGTCTCTCGGCTACACCTTGACTTTCTTTTTCGCGTCGGTCGTGCCGGCTTACTTCGTCTGGCTGACCCCGGAGCTCTTCAATCTGAGCCTGGTTTTCCTGGGGGCGTTCCTCTGGCTGTACAAAGAGAGGGCTTCTTTGCCCCCGCGACTGCTGCGCGGCATGACCTCCGATCTCATCGCCGCCGCGGTGTTCGGCGCCGTCACTTACTCGAAGCCCTCCAACATCTTTCTGATTCTGCCGCCACTCGCTCTCCTGGCCCTGCGTCGGCAATGGAAACGCGCCTTTGCTACCGGCACCGTTTTCGGGGTCGTCCTGGGCGGATTGTTCTTCGTGAATCTGGCCATCACCGGGGAAATGAACTACCAGGGCGGCGATCGGAAGACTTTCTATGGGCGCTACCCTTTTCAGAGTCCCGACCTCAACTTCGAGAACACCGGCCTGGCCAAGGTGACTTCCGAGATCTATACCCAGCAGCCCTGGGATATCGTGGCCCACGATCTCTACTTATTCCACCTGGGACGGTTTTCCGGAGCGGCCATCTACTTTTTCCCGGCGGTGGTGGCGGTGGCGCTCTTCGCCTTCGGTGCTAAGAAGTCCTGGCAATGGATGGTGCTGGGGTTGGCCACGTTGGAATGCCTCCTGTTGATCGTATGGATGCCAGTCAACTACTTCGGAGGAGGTGGCACCCTAGGAAACCGCTACTTCATGAACATCTATCCCCTCTACTTCTTCCTCACGCCTACTCTGGTGCGTCCCCTGCTGGCCACGCTTCCATCCTGGACCATGGCCGGCGTGTTTCTGAGCACCATCCTGGCGGCTCCCTTCACCGCCGCACGCTATCCCGGCGAGCATGCGACCTCCGGACCCTACAAGTGGCTTCCAGTAGAGCTCTCGCTCATCAACGATCTCCCCACCAATATCGATCCGGCGAAGTTTCGGCAGAGATTCGAGGACGGATATCTGGGGTACTTTCTCGACAACAACACCTGGGGACGGGAGCGACACCGAGGCATTGGTTTCTGGGTCCGGGGCGGAACCCGAGCGGAGATGGTCGTGCGTACCCGATTCCCCTTGGACCGGCTGACGGTGCGGGTGCTGAACGTGAGCCTCCCCAACCACATCGAGGTTTGTGTTCCCGGCGGATGCAGCAGCGCGGACTACCAACCCGGCGAGAAGAAGATTCTAGAGCTTCCCGCCGGACGAGGGTTTCCCTACGAGGACTTCGGCGCGAGAAGTTACTGCTATCTGGTCACCATCGCACCACGATCCGGAGAGGTTCCCATGCTGACCAGGCGGGGAGAAGGAGACAGTCGCTATCTGGGAGCCTTTATCCACATCGAGCCCGATCCCTACCCCGGGCTTTGATCCAGCACACGCTCCCTCAGAGGACCAGAGACTCCCGTTCGAGGAAATGGGGAGCGATGGCACTCGCATCCACTCCTGAGAGATGATCTTCCAGGGCCTCGACAACGATCGAGTCTAGCTGGTGATGGACGTGGCCCACGGATTCTTCCTCTCCAAAGCGAACGCCCATGCCGCAAGGGAAGTCCGGCACCGACGCCCCCTGGCAAGTCCACCGAACCTCTCCCTCGGTCTGGAAGAGTGCCATCTGCCGACCATAGGGGTTAGCAAGGTACAGAATCAGCTCGGAGTGAACGGGGAGAACGACCTGCGAGGCCAGCAACGCTCCGCCGCAACTCAGATTGACCACCTGCCCGGGATAGTATTCCTCTTCGAACCTGAGAACGACGTCGAGATGCGCCGGCACTCTCAGTCGCTCCCGATCCCTCACCCGTCGGCGGATGTCGCTCGTCGAGAAACACCGCGACAAGGGTCGGCGAGCGTTGCCGTTCTGGGCCATCAGTAGATCGTAGAAGCCCTTCAGCTCCGTCCAACGCCTTTCCCAATCCGGCGGAAGTCTTCCACCGCAGCGGACCTTTTCGTCATTGATGGAGGCGAACTCGCCGACCAGATCCAGGACTGTTTTCATTTTCGCTCCCTTATGGGTACACCCATTGTCCGCCGGTCGCCGCATTCTGTCAGTGATAGGGATCGCTGGGGTTTCACCTGTGCCTGAGAAGGAGGGGCGAGAGGAACCTCGGCGCGCGGCGCGGGCGCGGCGAGAACCGGCGCTGGCACTGAAGTAGTTGAAAAATAGTGACTTTGTCGGCTGGTCCGTGATGAGGATCGGAGTTCCGCGGGATCCGCCCCCTCCCCTTCGGCCCCGAGGCCCTTCCCCTACAGGTACGACCCGAAGTCAACGGCACTTGCCCGGCGTCCAACCGGCCGGAACACCTATTCGAGCGTGGCGAGGACGTTCGGTCCGCTCAGAACCTCACCCGTACGAACGTGGATCGTCCGCACCTTCCCGGTAGCGGGAGACTTGACCTCGAGTTGCATCTTCATCGACTCGATCACGAAGACCACCTGCCCCTCTTCCACCACGTCTCCCTCCCGAAGCCGAACGTCCAGGATCTTGCCCGCCATGGGAGCCCGAACCTCACCGCTTCCAGCGGCAACGTCCAGCCCCCCCCGCGCGACATGGCGGGGGCAGGATAGTTCGAGCGTTTCGCCGAACAGGGTGACCGTGATCCCGGAGATGGACGGGCGGGAAGCAAAGAAGGGAACCGATACCGGCTGGTGATCCTCGAGCCGAGAGATCGCCTCGCGCAGTGAGGGCGAGAATCGGAAGGAGCGCGACGCCTCGACGGAGAGAGCTTCTTCCAATCCCGGACCCGACAGAAGGTACTCACCGGCACGCTCTCCGGCCGCTACTTGGAGCGCCGGGCGCTCGAGATGACTCCCGATCCGCGCCTCCCGGTTTCCCTGAACGGCGAAAAGGTGCGCGATGGCAGGCTGGGGACCGACCGGACCTCCGGAGATGGCGAGCGAGAGCTTCTCTCGAAAGACGCTCGAACGTAGCCGCTCCTCTAGCGCTTCCGGTAGCAGAGATGCATTCAGACTTTCCAGATTCTTCTCGATCCATTGCGTCGATCCCCGCCCCTGCCGGAAGTCGGAGTGCCTTACCAAGGCTTGAAGAAAAGGGAGATTGGTGGTGCAGCCATGAACGATCATCCCTTCCAGGGCACGGTCCAGCCGCTCCAAGGCCTCCTCTCGGGAATCACCCCGGGTGACGACCTTGGCAATCATGGAATCGAAATGCGCGTTGACGCGGCCTCCTTCCGCGACGCCGGAATCGACCCGAACGCCTTCACCGCCGGGCTCCCGATACAAGACCAGAGGGCCGGGCGTGGGCAGAAAGCCGCGACGGGGATCCTCGGCCAGGACCCGGGCTTCCAAGGAGACTCCTCGCGGTTCGAGCACCGTGAACACTTTGGGATCGGGCAATGACGAAGGCCAAGCGCCTTCGGCGAGCTCGAACTGAGCCTGGACCAGATCCACGCTATAGACCATCTCGGTGACCGGGTGCTCGACCTGCAGGCGCGTGTTCACTTCCAGGAAAAAGAACTCCTTCTCCCCGTTCACCAGGAACTCGACCGTTCCGGCGCCCCGGTAGCGGGTCTTGGCCAACAAAGCAAGTGCCGCCCTCCCCAGGGACTCTCGGAGACCGCGATCCACGGCGAGGCTCGGTGCCTCCTCGACGATTTTTTGATAGCGTCTCTGCATCGAGCACTCGCGCTCTCCCAGAAAGACTCCTCCCCCGGCTCCATCGCCGAAGACTTGGATCTCGATGTGGCGAGGTTCATGGAGGTAGCGCTCCACGAACACCGAGGGATCTCCGAAGGCGGAGAGTGCCTCTTCCGACCCCCGCCGCAGGGCGGCGGGGAGATCGGAGACCGCGTCGACCCCGCGCATCCCTCTACCCCCACCGCCACCGCTGGCCTTCACCAGATAGGGAGGAACGATGCCACGTGATTCCAGCTCCCGCGCCAGAGCGTCCGCGGATAGACCCTTAAGCTCCTGAGAAGCGAGAGCGGTCAGGGTCGGGATCCCGCATTCGCTCGCCAGCGCCTTGGCGGACTCCTTGTTTCCCAGAGCCGTCATGTTGGCCGGGGTGGGTCCCACGAAGACGATGCCCGCTTCCTCCACGCACTCGGCGAAATCCGCGTTCTCGGCCAGAAAACCGTAACCGGGGTGGAGCAGTTGAGCTTTCCAACTCCGGGCGGCTCGAACGATCTCCTGTGCATCGAGGAAGCTTGAGACTTCCAGGACCTGGTCCACCTCGCTTCGCACCAGGGCGTCGCGATCCTCAGACGTGGAGATGACCGCTATCTCGTATCGGCGGTGACGAGCGGCACGCACTATCCTCCGTGCAATCTCCCCTCGGTTGGCGATGACGAGCCTCTTCACCCGATTGGCTGGAATCAACGGACCCAGGGAGGAGCCTTCTCGTCGAAAAAGGATGCGAGCCCCGTTTGCCCCTCTTCCGAGCGACGGGCTTGCGAGATACTCTGCGCGGTGAACTCGGCGTGATCGGGCGTGGGCAACGGCGCTGCTTGGATGAGGAGCTGCTTCGTCCGGCGCGCGGCCTCCGGCCCGGCGTGAAGGAACTCCAGCACCACGTCCTCCAGCACCGAATCGAATTTCTCTCCCTGCGCCACCTGTTGCACCAATCCCAGGTCTCGCGCTTCCGAAGCCTTGATTCGGCGACCGGAGAGTAGCAGCGGCGACGCCGACGCCAACCCGATCTTGCGGACGATGTACGGGCTGATGAGGGCGGGTACGATGCCCAGGCGTACCTCGGTGGTTGCGAACGTCGCGTTTTCTTCCGCCAGAACGTAGTCTGCACAGACCGCGAGGCCGAGCCCACCCCCGATCGCCGCCCCCCGAACCGCGCAAATCACCGGGGTGGGAAACGCCGCGAGAGCATGAAAGAGTTGACCCAGCCTTCGGGCATCGGCCAGGCTCTCGCTTTCGCCGCTTGCCGCCAGCCGCTTCATGTAGTTGAGGTCGGCCCCGGCGGAGAAGATCGGACCATCGCCGGCCAGCAGCAATAAACGCACCGTCTCCGGCTCCGGGATTGCCGCCAGGCTGTCCAAGGCCTCTTTGAGCTCCCCGATCATCGTCTCGTCGAAGGCGTTGCGGACCGCGGGGCGAGAAAGCACGAGTCGCTTCACGCCGTGGGCAAGCGTCTCCAGGCGGAGGGTTTTCACGGGACGAGCTCCCCCGGGCAGGGGGCGTTCTGGGGAGCGATGGTATCCAAGAGCGGCTCAGGAACTTCGACTCGACATCGCAGCAGAGCTTGGCTGTACGTCTTTCCTTGCGGATCGATGTGGAGACTCACCGTTCCCCCTCCTCCCAGAGATTCCTCCAATAAGAGATTGATGGCCCAAAGATGAGGCACCAGGTAACGGTGTACCTCCCCCCGAACGATAGTGGCGAACCATTGACGAACGCGCTGGGCGGTCACATTCTCCCGTAACCAAACATAGCACTCCGCGCTTCTTCCGATCAGGCCGATATTGGCGGTATCGCCCTTGTCCCCGCTCCGGGCGTGCGCGATCCGCATGAGAGGGATCTCGACTCGCGGTTCATTCTCCCATCGCTCGATGAGCGACAGGGGATAGGGATCTTCGAGCGGTGCGGCGCAGGCCTCGACCGAGCCGCGGGCGGTCGGCCAGGGCAGATCCCTGGTCTCGACGACGCGTTTCGGTACGGGACTCGCCTCGTCTTGCACGAAGACCGACACCGTGGGCAGCGCGGACTCTCGTGGAATGAGGGCCGGCCAGTAACGGACGACGTCCGAAATGGCGGGTGCGCCACCCGTCACCGCCACGCCGGAAGGACCGCTCAGGATGAGGCTGGGCAGAAGCTTTCGAAAGATGCCTAGCTTGTCCTGCTGGTGATCTCGAGCCGAGAGCCGGAGCAGTATCTCGGTCGGATGGTGGGACGGGGTGAGGCCCCGATGCGTGCTGTCGTCACCCACCAGATCGGTTTGGGTGCTCTCCAGGGGTGGCAGATCGGCGCGCTCGAGCTCCGCGCTCAGTCGGGTCCAGAAGATCTCTGCAAAGGTCTCGGCCTTCGCCCGAGCATCCGGTCCGGAGATGATGATCGCTCCGCTCGACTTGAAGCCGTCGGCCAGGGATACGCTCACTTTCAAGAGATCGGTGGGCCTCACGCCTCGCACTCCCCAGACCTTCACTCGATCGGGGCCGTCCTGCTCGAGCTCGATAGCGGTGAAGTCGGCAATCACATCGGGAGTGAGGTAGAGCTGAGGGTGTCCCATCTCATAGAGCAGCTGCTCGCGAATCGTTTGGCAGGTTACCAGACCACCCGTTCCCGGGTGCTTGGTCACCACGAAGGGTCCCTCCTCTTCACACTCCAGGATGGGAAACCCGATCTCATGAAAGCTTGGAACCTTGCACCAATCGGTGAAGTTCCCCCCGGTGGCCTGGGCCCCGCACTCGATGATGTGGCCTGCCACGATACCGTGCGCTAGTTTGTCGTAGTCTTCGCCTGACCAGCCGAACTCGTGCATGAGAGGGCCTAGAGTAAGGCCGGTATCGGTCACTCTTCCCGAGACAACGATGTCCGGATTGGAAGCGAGTGCCTCCACAACCGGAAGGGCCCCGAAATAGGCGTTGGCGGAGAGAACGCGATCGGCGAGTCCGTCGAGATCCTCACCGGTCTCCATGTTCTTCAAATCCACGCCTTGCCGCATAAGCTCTGGAACGCGAGGGGCAATATTGTCTCCCTCGATGACCGCCACCCGGAGCTTCAAGCCGCGCGCCCGTGCCGCGGCGAAGAGTGCTTCCGCGCAGGCGGAAGGATTCACGCCGCCGGCGTTGGTGATGATCTTGATTTTGCGGGCCAGGATCTCGTCCAGCAGAGGCTCGATTTGGGTCACGAAATCGCGCGCGTAGCCGGCATCCGGATCGCGAGCGAGCTGCTTCTGGAGGATGCTCATCGTGATCTCGGCCAGGAAATCGATGGAGATGTAATGAAGGGGCAGCTCTCCCCGAACCTGCCTGCGAAGCGCATGGGGGTCGTCCCCCCAGTAGCCGCCGGCGTTGGCAATGCGAACCACTTTGGCCACGTAGGCCGCTCCTCTACATGCGGAAGACGCCGACCTCTGTCGCCTCGAGCCGAGCGTTCAGGGCGGCCGCCAGGCTCAACGCCAGAATCGTCCGGGTGGCCTTCATCTCGATGACTCCATCATCCCAGAGCCGGGCCGAGGCAAAATAGGGATGCCCTTCCGTCTCGTACTTCTCCAAGATCGGTGCGGTTATCTTCTCCGCCTCCTGGGAGCTCAAGCTCTTTCCCTGACGCCGAAGCTGATCGCGCTTGACGGTGAGAAGTACCTGCGCCGCTTGCTCCCCTCCCATCACCGAGATGCGGCTCCCCGGCCATGTCCAAAGAAATCGCGGCTCATAGGCTCGACCGCACATTCCGTAGTTGCCCGCTCCGAAGCTGCCGCCGAGAATCATGGTGACCTTCGGCACCTTGGCGGTAGCCACCGCGTGCACCATCTTCGCCCCATCCTTGGCGATACCGCCGCGCTCGTATTGGGCTCCCACCATGAAACCGGTGATGTTCTGCAGGAAGACAATCGGGATCCGCTCCACGGTGCAGAGCTCGATGAAGTGCGTAGCCTTGAGGGCGCTTTCGCTAAAGAGCACCCCGTTGTTGGCGATGATCCCGCACGGCATCCCTTCGATATGAGCGAACCCAGTCACCACCGTCGCGCCGTACCGCTCCTTGAACTCGAAGAGGCGGCTACCGTCGAGGATGCGTGCCAACACCTCTCGGACGTCCACTTGACGGCGGAGATCCCTGGGCCAAATACCCAGGAGCTCCTCTGGGTCATAGGCGGGAGGCTCGGGCGAGAGAAGGTTGACCGCCGCCTGCGCTCGGTGACCGAGGTGGAAGACCATCTCGCGCAGGATCTCGAGGGCATGTCCATCATCCACCGCAAAGTGATCGGCCACCCCGCTGAGCTCGGTGTGCACGTGGGCGCCGCCCAGCTCCTCGGCGGAAACGTCCTCGCCGGTCGCCGCCTTCACCAGCGGTGGGCCGGCCAGGAAGATCGTTCCCGTCTTGTTCACGATGACCGCCTGATCGCTCATCGCCGGAACGTAGGCCCCCCCGGCGGTACACATCCCCATGACCGCGGAGAGCTGAGGCACGCCGGCGGCGCTGAGGACGGCCTGGTTGTAAAAGATGCGCCCGAAGTGCTCCTTGTCGGGAAAAACCTCCGCCTGAAGAGGCAGGAAAGCCCCACCACTGTCCACCAGGTAGAGACAGGGCAACTGGTTTCGAAGTGCGATCTCCTGAGCTCGCAGGTGCTTCTTGACCGTGATCGGGTAATAAGTACCCCCCTTCACGGTGGCGTCGTTCGCTACCACCATGCACTGGCGGCCGTGCACCATGCCGACGCCGGCCACCAGGCCGCCCGCCGGAACCGCATCGTCATAGAGCTGGTAGCCGGCGAGCGCCCCGATCTCCAGGAACGGTGTCCCCTCGTCACAGAGGGCGGCGATTCGATCGCGAACGAACATCTTCTTCTGCTCGCGGTGTCGGGCGTGCGCTTTCTCCTCTCCCCCGGCGCGGATACCCGCCAGCTTTTGCTCAAGGTCGGCGGCGAGGCGGGCGTTGTGCTCCTGATTACTCTTGTACTCGTCGCTCGTCGCGCTGATCTGGCTCTTGATGAAGCCCACTATCTAGCGGCCTCCTTCCACAACTATGTCTGGTTCGGGTTAACGTTCGGTGCCCTTCATCCTACATCGTACAATCGTAGACGCATAGCTTCTGGGTGGGAAGGGGCATACCGGGCTTGGACGACCCGCGCCTCGAGGCGGCCGGTGGCTTTCTCTTCAGCCCGAACCCCGGCCGGGCCTCTTACTTACCGAACTCGTTTCCTACCAGGGGCGCCGCATCGGTCTGGGGGACGTGACACGACAGGCAATAATAGCGAGCGCCAACCGGCGCATCCCGCTTCTCGTCGGGCGCGTTGCGGTAATCGACGTAATGGCTTTCCGGCAAGGGCACCGGTCCACCCTCCTCGGCCTCATCAATGAAATGACAGTCGAGGCACAGATTGTCTGACTGGCTGATGGGAAGAAAGTCCGCCACGAGGTGAGGAACCCGAGGAGGGCCTAGTGGATTGGTCCGCGGCAGACGCGTGTTGCCGCCCGGATCCGAGACGCTTTCCTCAACGGCCGGAGGGGCCGGTGTCTCGAAGACGCTCGTCTTGCTCAAACCGATCTGCTCCTCGTGCACGGCTTCCTGCATCGACGAGTAGGCCAACGCGGCGACACATCCGGTCGCAATTAACGTCAGCAAGAGTCTTTTCTTCTTCAACGGTCCCCGCGGCCCTCAGGCCTTGTAAACCTTGACGGCGCACTTCTTGAAATCCGTCTGTTTGGAGATGGGACAAGTTGCATCGAGCGTCACTTTGTTGATGAAGACGCCTTCATCGAACCAGGGAACGAACACCAAGCCGCGTGGAACTCGATTGCGATCGCCGCGAAGGGTGACTCGAGCTTGGATCTTTCCCCTCCGGGACTCGATCCAAGCAAGGTCGTTCTCGGCGAGGTTCCTCTGCTTCGCGTCCTCGGCGTGAATGTACAGGAGAGCCGTCGGTACGGCGGCGTGAAGCTCAGCGACCCGGCGGGTCATCGAGCCCGAGTGCCAGTGCTCGAGCACCCGACCGGTGGAGAGCCAGAGGTTGTATTCGCTGTCGGGGATTTCGGGTGGCGCCGCGTAGGGGCGGAAGAAGATCTTGGCCTTTCCTTCCAGCGAAACGGGTTCCGGGTTGGTGATGCCGCCGAGATCGCCCTGGGCGAGCGACTTGCCCGCCGGGCCGTAGAAGTCGAAGCCGCTTCCTCGCCTCGCATACGGATCGTAGTCCTCGTTGAATCGCCAGGGAGTCTCCTTTCCATCGACTACCGGCCAGCGGAGGCCGCGCACGTCATCGCGGTAGTACGTATCGAAATCCGCCAGATCGTGACCGTGTCCTCGACCGAAGGAGGCATACTCTTCGAACAGCGCCTTTTCCGGGAACCAGTCAATACCCGCGTGGATCGCCGTGTGGTTCTCGCGCCCCCTCGCCACCGGATCGGGCCACTTGTGCCTGAGATTCCCCGGGGTCGCGAAAAGCACGGCATAGAGCGAGTCTTCCGGCGAATAACCCATAGCCTTCGCTTGCTCGAGCACGTCGGGCAGGAAGCCGCCCTCGAAACCTTCTTCGCGGAGACCCGGAACCGGCCGCCGGCCCCACACGTCCTGCAAGCGAAATCTTTTCGAAAACTCCATCATCTGCCACAAGTCGCTACGCGCCTCGCCGGGAGGAGCCACCTGCTCGCGCCACATTTGGGTACGGCGCTCCGAGTTCCCGTACGCGCCCCACTTCTCGAAGATGATAGCCGAGGGGAGAATCAAGTCGGCGACCTTGCCCGAGAGCGTGGGGTAGACGTCGGACACGACGATGAAGTTGTCCATCTCCCGGGCGGCCTTGATCCAGTGGTTGGCGTTGGCGGTGGACTGGAATAGATTCGTGACCTGCATCCACACCCACTTGATGGAGCCGTCCTCGAGGTCGCGCATCATTTTCGTGACGTCACTTCCCACCTTGGGGTTGAGCGTCTTGGCGGGAAGCTTCCAAACCGTCTCGCTTCGCTCGCGGTGGCTCGGGTTGTCGACCACCATATCGGCGGGGAGCCGGTGGGCGAACGTACCTACCTCACGAGCCGTGCCGCAGGCCGACGGTTGACCGGTCAGGGAGAACGCGCCACTTCCCGGCTTAGCCTGCTTGCCCGTCAGTAGATGGACCATGTAGGCCTGCTCGTTGACCCAAGTACCGCGCGTGTGTTGGTTGAACCCCATCGTCCAGAAAGAGACCACCTTGCGCGCCCGGTCGGCATAGACGTCAGCCAGCTGCTTCAGTTTCTCCTGGTAGGCATCGATGGGCTCCTCGCTGTCGCCCTTCGAAAGCTCCGCCACGAAGTCGAGCGTGTAGGGCTCGAGCGCCTTTTCAAACTGCTCGTAGGAAAGGAGCCAATGCTTGCCTGCGCTATTGGTATTGTCCTGCGGAACACGGTGCGACGCACCGGGATCCTTTCCTTGGGCGATCGCTTCCTCCCGCGTGAGCACGACCTCCCGCTCGCGGGACTGCGTGTCTCGCTCTGCGGCTCCCGCGAAGTCGTCCGTGGGGCGCATGCCGAACCCGATGTCGTAGGGCCCGGTGGCAAAGACGCAGAACTTGTCGACGAAGTCACGGTCCACGGCGCCCGTCTTCACGATCTCGCGGGCGATGTAGTTCCAGATGGCGAGGTCGGTGTTGGGCTTGAAGAGAATCTCGACATCGGCGAGGTCAGAGCAACGGTTGCCGAACGTCGTCAGGTTGATGATGCGGTAGTCAGGAGTCGCGAGACGCTTGTCCGTGATCCGCGCCCAGAGCATCGGGTGCATCTCCGCCATGTTCGCGCCCCAGAGGACCATCGTGTCGGTGAGCTCGATGTCGTCATAGTTCCCGGAGGGCTCGTCGATCCCGAAAACCTGCATGAAAGCAGCCACCGCCGAAGCCATGCAGTGACGGGCGTTGGGGTCGATGTTGTTCGAGCGCCAGCCCGCTTTGAGTAGCTTGACCGCCGCGTAGCCTTCCTGAACCGTATATTGTCCCGAGCCCATGATGCCCACACCGGTTGGACCGAGCTCCCCATAGACTCGTCGGAACTGGCGCTCCATCTCGTCGAACGCCTGCTCCCAGCTCACCGGGAAGAAGTCGCCCTGCTTGTCGAACTTGCCGTCTTTTATGCGCAAGAGAGGCCGGGTGAGACGGTCTTCGCCGTAGAGGATCTCCGCGTTTGCGTATCCCTTGACGCACAACAGGCCGCGGTTGACCGGGTTGTCGGGGTCGCCCTGGACGGCTTTCACGCGGCCGTCTTTGGTGGCGATCCGGATCCCGCAGCCAACCCCGCAAAACCGGCAAACACCTTTGTCCCAGCTCCACCCTTCCTCTTGGAACACCGGTAATGCCCCGGCGGGAACCGGAAGGCCGACGGTGGAAGCCGCGGCGGCAGCTAGGCTGGCTTTGATGAACTCCCGACGCGTCGATCTCGGGCTCATGAGTCCAGGTTCCGCTCGATGCCCGCGGTCGAGGCGTCGAGATCAGCGTCGTGGTAATAACAGATCAACTGGGCTCCAAGAACCGACGGGAGAGACTGAATCTGGCGCAAATTCTCTTCTTGCGCCCGCACGCTTTGGGTTTCTTGGATGGCGATGATCCGCCCGCTCTCCGGGTACGAATAGTAGACCTCGATGCCGGGAAGGGCCTCCAGTTCTTGGCTACATTGGGGCAGCTTTTGTGGTGTACTTACGACGAGAATTGCTGACAACCGCACCAGTTAGCGCTCCTCCGGCAGGGCCGAACGGGATCATAGGGTCAAGCCGCCCGGGAAGTCTATCACTAGTCCATGGCAGCAACTTCCATATTGGTGATGAATCTGTTCCGTATGAGGTCCCGAGCCCAGACAACCTGAATGGCAATGTCCAACGCCGTGTCGACCGGGAGCACGCCTTGTTCGAGGCGTCGCTTGAGCGTCTCACCGCTGTAGTACGCCATGGCGATGAACATCTGGTCATCGGGCGTGGCGTCGACTTCGTAGATGGGTGCAAATGTTCGGGTGGTCGAGGGCGGAGGCCGCCTGCGCTTCCTGGACGAAGCGTTGGCGCGCCTGGTCGTCACGAGTAAGCTCCGGCGGAAGGAACTTGAGGGCGACCGGCCGGTTGAGACGGGTGTCATGGGCCTTGTAGACGACCCCCATGCCGCCGCCACCAAGCTTTTCCTCGATCCGGTAATGAGAGACCGTCTTGCCGATCATGTCGTCAGCCTCTCAGTGTGTGAGGTTATGTTGTCAACACGGCGGTAAGATAGCCGCTCGTACGGGGGATTTCAAACCTCCGGCATCAAGAGGCCACTTGCGCGAAACAACGACGAGAATAGGGCTCGGGACGCTACCGGCGGCGGAGACTCATTCCGCTCTCGTCGGATCCGTTCGTATCCATTCGTCCGCCGCGCGGCGAAAAGCGTCATCGACCGGCGAACGTTGATTGGGCCACAACTGGGACATGAAGACTCCGATGATCTCCTGTTCGGGGTCGAGCCAAAAACGGGTGAAGAAAAAACCGCCCCAGCCCAAGGCGCCGCTCCCATCCGTCGGGATCGACAGACCGAACCCGAACTTCCCTTCGCCCACGCTCAGTTCCCCAACTTGGTTCCTGGTCATAAGCTCGACGGTCTCGGCGCGCAGCAACCGAACGCCTTCCAGTTCCCCTCCGTTCAACAGCATTTGGCAGAACCGGAAATAATCATCCGCCGTGGAGACGAGGCCCGCACCGCCAGAAAAATAGGTTCGCGGGCCGCGATAGTGATAGCTGGTCGAGAAGAGAACCGGCCCTTCCTGGATCGGCCCTTCCGGAAGCTCGCGCAGTCTCCCATTCTCGGCGCGCCGGTAGACCGACGCCAGTCGTGGGATCTTCTCCTCGGGCAAGAAGAAGTGAGTGTCCTTCATTCCCAGCGGCTGGAAGATGCTTTCCTCAAAGAACTCCTCGAGCGTTCTCCCTGAAACCACTTCGACCAGATGGCCCAGAACGTCCGTCGACAGTCCATACTTCCACCCCGAGCCCGGCTCGTGGAGAAGGGGTAGGCTTGCCAAACGTCTCACGCCCTGCCCGACGGTCCCCTCGGTTTGGACCAAGCCATCGGAAATACCTGCCTCGGCGTAGAGCGAGGTGAGGGGCTCGACACCCGAGAACCGGTAGCTGATTCCGGAGGTGTGCGTCAAGAGATGGCGGATGGTGATCTCGCCTTGCGCCGCAACCCGCCCGAACGAGCGGCCGCCGTCAGGATCAGGAACCGCGATGTCGGGGTCTTGGAACTCGGGGATGAACCGGGCGATGGGATCATCGATATGGAGCCGACCCCGGTCGTGGAGCATCATGACCGCCACGCCGGTGATCGGTTTGGTCATCGACGCGATGCGAAAGATCGTATCCTCGGTCATCGGACTTCCATCTTCGATGTCCTTCCAGCCGAAGGCCTCTCTGAAAACGACTTTCCCATCTCGGGCCACCAAGCCCACTACACCCGAAACCTGCCCCCGCTCGACGGCCTCTTCCAAGACGGAGCGCACCAGGGCCAAAGACGCCCGCGATTCGGTCTGGTGCTCTGGTAAATGCGGCGGACTCTGACAGGACAGGATGGGAGCGAACGACAGCCAGACAAGGCAAAGACTTCGTATTTGCGGGCGCGGAAGTCTCACGCTCTCGCTCTTCTTGGCAACACGGGAGTAGCTTCGTTTACCGGTCAGGCCGAGGGATAGCAGCCCAGCACCTTCAGCTTCTCGGTGCAGCTGGGAAGGGAGCGCAAGAGGGCGCCCACGCTGGGCGAATCCATGTTTCCTTCGAAGTCCATGTAGAACATGTACTCCCATGGCCGGCCCGGAATCGGGCGCGACTCCAGTTTCACCAGGTTGACTTGGTGCTCGGCCGCTAACTTGAGCACCGCGAACAGAGCACCGGGTTGATTGGGAGTGGTGAAGACGACCGATGTCTTGTCGCACCGATCGTGGAGCCGAGCCTCCTTGGTTATCACGACGAAGCGGGTGTAGTTCTGAGGATTGTCCTCGATGGCCTCCGCCAGCACGTCCACATCATAGATTTTCGCCGCCTGCAAAGAAGCGACGGCCGCCGTATCCGCGGCGCCCTGTTCCTTGATCATCTTGACCGAGCCCGCCGTGTCGTACGTCTGGTAGACGGTCCAGTCGGGATGGAGACGCAAGAAGCGATCACACTGCGCGAGAGCCTGCGGATGCCCGTAGAGTTTTCGTATGTCCTCTTTCCTCACGCCGCGGTTGGCCAGCAGATTATGCGAGACTCGCAGCTTCACCTCACCGACGATCACCAGATCAAACTCCAACAGGAGGTCGTAATTCTGATTGATAGAACCGGCGAGAGAGTTTTCGATGGGGATCACGCCATAGGCGGCTTCTGCTGAGGCGACCTTCTCGAATACGTCCCGAAATGCCGGAAAGCCCACCGGCTTGATGTCGCCAAAAAAGGCGAGGGAAGCCGTCTCGCTGAAGGCGCCCGGCTCGCCCTGATAGGCGACCTGCATTCTCGGAGGAGAGGTAGACGCCTTCACTTCGGGGTGCCGCCAGGACAACTCCAGCTCCCTCCCCACCACCGGTGCCATGGACTGAAGCGCCTTCAAGAGCCTTTGCATCTCGGGGAAGGTCAACGACTGCGCTCCATCCGACAGCGCCCGATCGGGATCGGGGTGGACTTCGATCAGAAGACCGTCGGCTCCGGCGCCCATGGAAGCCAAAGACATGGGCAGGACGTAGCGGCGCACGCCGGTTCCGTGACTGGGATCCACGATGACCGGCAGGTGCGTCAGCTCCTTCAGAACCGGCACCGCGGTCAGATCCAGCGTGTTCCGAGTCTTCGTCTCGAAGGTGCGAATCCCCCGTTCGCAGAGGATGACCTTCTGATTGCCGCCCAGGATGTACTCCGCAGCCATGAGCCATTCGTCGATGGTCGCCGCCAAGCCCCGCTTCAAAATGACCGGCTTGTCCACCTCCGCCACCGCTTTCAGCAGATCGAAGTTCTGCATGTTGCGGGCGCCGACCTGGAGAATGTCGGCGTATCGGGCGACCAGCTCGACTTTGTCCGCGGTCATGACCTCGGTCACCACTTTCATCCCTGTCTCGTCACGAGCTTCGGCCAATATCTTGAGACCCTCCTCGCCCAGCCCCTGAAACGAGTAGGGAGAGGTGCGCGGCTTGAAGGCACCTCCCCGGAGCACGGTGACGCCCATTTCGGCAAGCCGGCGAGCCGATTGCAGCAGGGTCTCGCGATCTTCCACCGCGCAGGGGCCGGCCATGACCAGGAATTTGGGGCCGCCGACCAGGCAGTCGCCAATCTTGATGCGGGGCGTCATCCCGGATTCACGCGAGGCTATCTTGTAGGGCTGGGAGACCCGGAGCACCTCGAGAACCGCGGGATCGTTCTCGAACTCCTCTCCGGAGAAATGGATCGCTCCGATGACCGCAATGATGGAACGTTCTTCACCGCGGATGACGGTAGTGACCATGCCGCGGGAGTGGAGCGAGTCTTCGAGTCGCTTTATCTCCCTTGGGGTTACGTCCTGTCGCAAGACGATGATCATAGATACCTACTCATAATGTCTGAATGG
>DATDRI010000110.1:0-3926 GCA_035291825.1 Vicinamibacteria bacterium
GATGGCGCCTCGCTTCCCGAAATCTGTCAAGCGGCTTCCGAGCTTCGCGACCGGGGCAAGGGTCGCACCATCACCTTCTCACCCAAGGTGTTCCTCCCTCTGACGCGTCTCTGCCGCGACTTCTGCGGATACTGCACCTTCCGCCGGTCACCGCAGGAGACGGACTCTCTCTACATGACGCTCGAGGAAGTGACGGCGGTCGCGCGGGCGGGGAAACGAGCCGGGTGCACGGAGGCTCTTTTCACTCTCGGCGAGAGGCCCGAGCAACGTTATCCGGAGGCCGGGCGCTGGCTGCGCGAGGCAGGCTTCGAGAGCACGCTCGATTATCTTCGCGAGGCGGCTTCACGCGTGCTGCGGGAAGTGGGGTTGTTGCCTCACCTGAACCCCGGCACCATGAGCCGGCGTGAGCTGGCTTCTCTTCGTCCGGTGAGCGCCTCCATGGGCATCATGCTGGAGAACGTGAGTCCGCGACTCTCGGAGCCGGGAGGGCCTCACCACCAGGCGCCCAGCAAGTGGCCACGGGCCCGGGTGAGAGCGCTGGAGCTGGCCGGCCGGGAGGCCGTCGCCTTCACCACCGGACTTCTGGTGGGCATCGGTGAAAGCCGCGAGGAGCGGATCGACTCTCTCCTGACCATCCGGGATCTCAACCATCGCTACGGTCACATACAAGAAGTCATCATTCAGAATTTCCGCGCCAAGCCCGCGACCGCCATGCGATCCCATCCGGACGCTTCGAAGGAGGAGATGCTGTGGACGGTGGCGGCGGCGCGTTTGATCCTGGGTGAGCGCGCCAACATTCAGGTTCCCCCCAACCTCAATAGGGAGGACTATCCGATCTACCTGCAGGCGGGGATCAACGACTGGGGTGGCGTATCGCCGGTCACCATCGACTACGTGAATCCGGAGGCTCCCTGGCCTCACCTCGCCGCTCTCCGGGAGCGGACCGAGTCCTTGGGGTTCGAGCTCAAGCCCCGATTGCCGATCTATCCGGAGCTCATCAAGGAAGGCGAGCGTTTCATTCCCAGTGAGCTTCGCGGCCCGATTCGGGAGCAAGCGGACGATGGCGGGTACGTGAGAGGGGGCATGGAGCGGTATGCATAAGGCCTCTGATTCCGGTCGGGAAGGGCAGTCCCTGGAGATGGAAGCGATGCTCCGGGATGTATCGATGCCCGTCGCCCGCGTCCTGGGCAGGGCGCTCGAGGGAAGCGATCTCACCGTGGAAGAGAGCGTGCTGTTGTTCCAAGCGACGGGAGCGGAACTGACGGCGACGGTGAGGACGGCCGACGAGCTACGCCGACAAACCGTGGGCGACCGGGTGACCTACGTCGTCAACCGCAACATCAACTTCACCAACGTGTGCATCAAGCAGTGCGGTTTCTGCGCCTTCAGCCGTGACTTCCGTCAGGAAGAGGGCTACTTCCTTCCCACCGAAGAGATCGTGCGGCGGGCAAAGGAAGCGTGGGAGCTGGGGGCGACGGAGGTCTGCATCCAGGCCGGCCTGCCCCCGCAGATGGAGGGAGATCTCTACATTCGGCTCACCCGGGCCATCAAGGAAGCCCTTCCCGAGATCCACATCCACGGATTCTCTCCGGAGGAGGTTCTGTACGGAGCGGTGCGCTCGCGGATCTCGATTCGGGATTACTTGCGGGAGCTCCAGCAAGCGGGGGTGGGAAGCTTGCCCGGTACCTCCGCGGAGATCCTGGATCAAGAGGTTCGCGATCGGATCTCGCCGGGTCGCATTGGCGTCGCGGAGTGGGTGAAGGTGATCACCACCGCTCACGAGCTGGGCATACCCACCACCTCGACCATCATGTTCGGCCACCTGGAGAGCGATCTTCACAAGGCGCGCCATCTGGCACTTCTGCGGGACATTCAAAAGAGGAGCGGCGGTTTCACGGAGCTCGTTCCCTTGAGCTTCGTGCACACCGAAGCGCCGATGTACGCGCGCCGCCCCGTTCCGGGCGTGAGACCGGGAGCCACCCGGGAGGAAGTGATCCGCATGCATGCGGTCTCCCGCATCGTCCTCAACCAGTGGATTCCGAATCTGCAGGTGTCTTGGGTGAAGGAAGGGCTGGCGATGAGTCGACTCCTCCTGAGCGCGGGAGTGAACGACATGGGTGGCACGCTGATGAACGAGAGCATCTCCACGGCTGCCGGAGCGCCCTTCGGACAGCTCGTCTCGCCGGCCACTTTTCGGAAGCTGATCCGCGAGACGGGCCGTGTCCCGGCGGAGCGACATACCGACTATCGCATCCGGCGGATCTTCGACGGTGAAGACGGCGAAGCCATGCCCGATCCGCTGGATGCGCTGGCAGAAGGCTCCGAGGAGCGTTTGGGCTCCTATCACAAGCTGATCAAGATGAGCGACTATCGCTACCAGCATCCGCGCCGGAAGTCGAAGACCACCGCCGCCGGAGACGAGCCGGCGTGAGCTCGGGATCAGTTCTCGCCCTCTCGGGAGGCGTGGGCGGTGCCAAGCTGGCACTCGGGCTGTCTCACCTACTGCCACCGGAGCGACTGACCGTGGTGGTCAATACCGGAGACGACCAAGAGTTCCATGGTCTCCACGTGGCGCCCGATCTCGATACGGTGATGTACACGCTCGCCGGAGTGGTGAACTCCGACGCCGGTTGGGGTGTGGGCGGTGACACCTTCCATGCCCTGGAGATGTTGGGCCGCTACCGAGCGCCCACCTGGTTTCGGCTGGGAGACAAAGATCTGGCGACGCACATTCTCCGCCGGCAGCGACTCGATGAAGGGCGAACGCTCTCCGAGGTGACCCGGGAGCTCTGCCGACACTTGGGCGTCCGCCATCCGATCGTTCCCATGTCGGATCAGCCTCTGCGCAGCGTGGTAGAGACCGATGAAGGCGATCTCGCTTTTCAGACCTACTTCGTCGAGCGGCGCTGTCGGCCGGTGGTGCGGGGGATGCGGTTTGACGGTGCGGGGGATGCGGCTCCCGCGCCGGACTTCGCCCGCGCCCTCCGGGAAGCGTCCACTCTGATCTTTTGCCCTTCCAATCCGTGGTTGAGTGTCGATCCGATTCTGGCGGTCTCCGGTGTCAGGGAAGCGGTGCGGTCCTTTCGCGGTCGCCGCTTGGCGGTGAGCCCCATCGTAGGGGGCAAGGCGCTCAAGGGCCCGGCCGCCAAGATCATGGCGGAGCTCGGATACGAGGTGAGCGTGGTGGGTATCGCCGACTATTACCGAGATCTCTGTGACACGCTGCTCCTCGACGAGAGCGACCGAGGCTGCGCCTCATCGATCGAGGAGCGCGGGCTATCCGCCTACTCGACGAGGACGGTCATGCGCACTCTGGACGAGAAGATCGCGCTGGCACGGGAGATCCTTCGTATCGCCGATGCGTGCTGAAGAAGGCGAGGAAGTCATGGCGGTGACAGTGGTCGTACCGGTGAAACACCTGAGCGATGCCAAGAGCCGTCTCGCTTCTGTGCTCGATCCCGAGGGCCGGAGGGAGCTAGTCATCGACATGCTGGAGAATGTTCTGAGCGCCGCACGACAGTCGAAGGCGCAGAACGTTCTGGTGGTCAGTGGCGATCCGGTGGTAGGAGAGGTGGCCTGGGCGGGCGGCGCTACCTGGATGCGCGATCCGGCGAGCACGCTCAATGGAACACTGCTCACAGTGTTTCGCGTGTGCTGGGAGAGGAGCGAGACGCCGCTCTATCTTCCCGCCGACCTTCCGCGGTTGGTGGCGAGCGACGTGGATGGGATCGTCGAGGCCTGGGCGGGAGAGGATCGCATCGTACTGTCTCCCTCTCGAGACGAACAGGGCACCAACGCTCTTCTGGTGCCGGCAGCCTGTCGCATCGAGCCTCTGTTGGGAAGCCGCAGTTTCGCGCGGCACGTCGCTCGTGCCGAGCGGTCCGGGATCGCGGTCAAAGTCTACCGCACGCCCGGGCTGGCCCTCG
>DATDRI010000111.1:0-14864 GCA_035291825.1 Vicinamibacteria bacterium
TTGTGCTGTCGGATGGAAACGACACGCGGTCGTTAGTGACTTTCGACGATGTGCGCGAGGTGGCGCGGAAGACGGACGTGCTGATCTACACGATTTCTCTTCGTGGTCAGGAGGAGGATCTCAGGAAGCAGAAGTATGCCGACGCCAAGTTCGAGCTAGAGAAGCTCTCCGGTGAGACGGGAGGCTCCGCGTTCGCCCCCGGGCAGATCGAGGACCTGGCGGGCGTTTATGATCGCATCGCGGCCGAGCTGAAGAGCCAATACAACATCGGCTACGTCTCCACGAATGCCAAGACGGACGGCTCCTGGAGACGGCTTCAGTTAAGGTGCGATCGGGAGGGAGTGGTGGTTCGCGGCCGCGTTGGGTACTATGCCCCCCGGATGTGAAGACAAAAAAAGACCCTCACCTCTAGGAGGTGAGGGTCCCCGGTGGGATCCTGGAGAGTCCTACTGTACCCTTAGCGGGTAGACGAAGTAGCGCTCGTTCGACCAGTTACTCTCGTAACCATCGGCGTCGACGGCTGCAACTCGCCAGAAGTAGGTCCCCGGCTCCAGGGAATCTACGCTCAAGCTCAAGAGCTCGGCGTTGGCTCCGCTGACCCAGGTTTCGTCCATCAGCTGTTTGAACTCCGCATCGGCGGCCATCTCCAGATGGTAGCGGACCGCGCCATCAACCGCAGACCAGCTGAAGCGATAGCCGTTGATGTCGCCGTTCAGCACCTCACGCTCGGCCGGAGTGAATAGCTCCGCGGGAGCCATGGGCAGCGCATGGGGTGAAGCTGGCGTGTTGCCTGCCACGTCCACCAGCGAACCGAAGTTCCCGCCGACGGAGATGTTCTGTTCCGCCGAGCCGAAATCCACCGCGCCTTCTAACACTTCGAGACGGGTGGAGCCCTGGTCCTCGACCTTGACCCGCAACTCCGTTCCTCGTACGAAGGAAGTCGCGGTGGGGGTCTCTATCTCGAACCGGCTCTCGCGCTGTAGCAACTTGTTCACCTTCGCGATCATCGATCCGGATTCGAGCTTGACCTGCGTGACCCGCACGTCGCCCCGCTCGGACTTCGTCTGGCCGGCAAGGCTGATCATCGCCTTGCTATTGGGCCGCAGCCTGATGACGGTGCCGTCGTCGTGGCGGATCTCCACGCTGGAGCGGCTCCTGGTGCGAATCCAGTCGCCTTCCGAGACCAGCATGTTCTCCACCACCGGCACCCACTGCCAGTCGAAGTGACGCGCGATTTGGACCTGGCCACTGAACTTGCTCACCTTGGCGGGAATCTGTCCGGTCTTCAGCATATGCTTCGGAACCCGGACTCGTACCCCCTCGTCGAGCAGGTTGTGCTCGGTCAACTCCCGCCAGAAGTCTGCCTTGTCCAGGTACTTCTGGTAGACCTTGAGCGGCGTATCGTCTTCGGCGTTCAGCACCACCACGTAATCATCGTCCGAACGAGCGTCAGTAGGCTGCGGCTCGCCCTGGGGAGAGGCAATCTGTGTTGCAGGGTTTGCTTCTTTAACCTGCTCCTCTGAGCGCCCTTCCTCGGTCGATGCAGTGAGGGTGACGGCGAAGGACAATGCGCCAGTAAGCACTAGCACTTTGCTCCACCTTAACAGTTGCACCCACTTCATGGGTACCTCCTTTGTTTCTTGGTGAGCTGTCGACCCATTTTGCGCGCCCACCGGGCGGTTGGGGAGATCGATAAACTCTTCAAAACATTTCTCCTAATCAATTCCGATGGCACGGATACGAGGACGGAACTCTTCGACCCTGTATTCTGCCGCTTCGGCGGGGCCGTGCGGGTCGTCGGATCCCATTCCCGGAGCCTGGAAGTCTTCCTTGTTCAATTCGACCCATTCCAGTCCGGCCATATCCTTGACCATCTCCGCCACCGTAACGGTGGGCAGACCGGCTCGATTGGCCAGAGCGCTGATGGATCGGCACCCGTCGATGTAGGAGAGCACCTTCCACTGAAGCGCAGTAAGGTGGAGGACCTCTTCGTTCCGGAGCTCGGGTGCCAAGTGCGGTACCACCCCGAAGAAATCCTCTTGGTGCTCCGGCTCCGGCTCGAGCGACAGCGAACCGATCGTCAGCATGCCAAAGACCAGCCGAGCGGTCTCGAAATCGTCCAGGTCCAAAGTCTCTGCGATTTGAGCTATGCTTCTCTGCCCGTCGGCGAGTCGAAGGATGCGCCAGTCGGCCCGCGTCAAGCGGATGGAACTGCCCTCGGCTAGCGGAACTCGGTGGGGAATGACGTCGAAGCTGGTAATCTTCGTCGAGAACAGATTCCATTCGTCCAGTCGCCGGGTAGCCTCGATGAGGAGATGGGTGCTGGGAGCGGTGATCGTCCGCCGTTTCGCCTCCTCTCCCACTTGGAAATGGAACCTGCCGGCCTTCCAAAACGCCAGTTTGTAGAAAGCTGCCTCGCCCTCCAGGTTCTCGACCTCGGCATGAACCACCTGCTGCCCGTCTCTAACGTAGACCCTGGCTTTGCTGTTCCCGTCAACGAGGTGCACGACGCCGGTTTTTCCGTAGGTCAAGATGAGCTGCATGGCTTCTGGAAACTGAAGCTCGGCCAGTGAGCCGGAGACCGCATTGTCCTCCTCGCGACTCGGTGCCGCTTTCGGGGTCGGGTAGCGCCGGGTGCGCTTCAGAATCATCTCGATACGCGCCTGCAGCTCTTCAGGATCCACCGTCTTCACGACATAGTCGTCGGCACCCTTTCGAATCCCCTTTACTTTGTCGGTCGTCTGTTCCAGGCCGGTAAACATGATGACCGGGATCTCCTCCGTCTCGGGGTTGCTCTTCAGTCGATCGCAGGCTTCGAATCCGTTCATGACCGGCATTTCCAGATCGAGCAGCACGAGGTTGGGGCGGTTGGCATCCACTCTCTCCAGGGCCTCCCGACCGTTACAGGCGAGCTCTGCCTCGTAGCCCCAGGACTCCAGGAAGTAGCGCATCATGACCCTGTTATCGAGCTCGTCGTCGACGACTAGGATCCGATCCTTGCTCATCTCCAAATGTTCCTCATCTCAACTTTGCAGGGCCCCGATGGCGTCCCGCAGGGTGGCTTCGGTAGTGGCAGGCACTCCCGCCTCCGCGGGTGAGCTTGCCGGAACCGTGAAGGTGAAGGTGGAGCCTGCCCCATGCTCACTTTGAACGGAGATGGAACCACCATGGACCTCGACGATTTGCTTCACCAGGGAAAGACCCAACCCGGTACCGATGATGTCCTTTCGGTCGTCGCAGCGTACACGGTAGAACTTCTCGAAGAGTCGTGGGAGGGCTTCCTTCGGAATTCCCAGGCCGTTGTCCTTGACGTCCACCCGGACGTGGGAATTCTCCTTGGTCAGAGAGACCTCGACCCACGCTCCCTTGGGACTGTACTTGATCCCGTTGGAGATCAAATTGATGAGCGCCTGCTCGATCAGGTTGCGGTCGGCGAAGATCTCCGGAATCGAGGCCGCTGGCGGCGCGTATCTGAGCTGAATGTTCTTTTCTCCGGCCAATGGCTGGAGATCCGCAAGGGAGTTTTGGACCAGCTTCTCTATCTCCAGCGGTCCCTTGGTAATGACCTGTCGGCCGGACTCGATGCGACTGATGTCGAGGAAGTCGTTGACCAGGTTGACGAGACGGTTCGACTGACGATTGATGATCTCCAAAAACTCCTTCGATTTCTCGACAGGGATGCCACCCTTCAGAAGTATCTGTGCAAAACCCCGCACCGTCGCGAGAGGAGTCCGGATCTCGTGTGTGACCATGGACATAAGGTCCGTCTTCATCCGATCCATTTCCTTGAGCTCGGTGATGTCGGAGAGAACGGCAACGATGCCCTTCACCAAGCCTTCCCGGCTCCGCACCGGTCCGAGAGAAAGCGTGTAGTAGCGCGTGGTCGGCAAGACCAGCTTCACTTCCATGGAAAACGTCTTCTCCCTCTCCACGACCTGTTGGAATTTCTCCCGGATCTGCGCGTGGGGGACGTCATGGAAGCGGCGAATGAACTCGGCGGCGTTCTGCCCGAGCGCATTCTCCGCATAGAGCCCCAAGATGTCCTTTGCCTTCGGGTTGAGGAGCCGAATGGTTCCCAGGGCGTCGGTGACGATCACGCCGTCGGCGATGCTGTCCATGATGGCACTCATCAAGCCCTTTTCGCTGCGTACCGAATCGCTCAGAACCGACAGAGTCTGGATGCGGCGCTCTTGATTCTTATAGGTCAGACGGGCGAGAGGATTGGAGGACATCCGATCCAATCGGCCGTAGAGCGCGGCGCTGTACCACAACGTTCCCAGTTCGCCGGCGACGGCCTTCAGGAGCTCCTCCTCGGCGACGTCGAAAGGCGAGCCTTTGGGGCGGCAAACGACGAGGGCTCCCACCGTTTCACCTTGTGCCAGCGCCGGGACGAAGAGCGTGTGGTGAAGACCGTTGCGACCACCACCACCTTTCAGGAATCCACTCAGGGGGTGCTCCTTCACGCCGTCCACGCTGATGGGATCGAGACTGATGAGCAGGCCGCGTAGCATGGCTCCGATCTTGATGTGTCGGTCCTTGGGCCGTTTGGGCTCGGCCAGACCGTACTGGCCAACCAGGGTCATCAACCCCTTGGAGCGTTCGACCTTGAAAAGCGCGGCGGCCGGAATCGCCAACACGTCCCGAAGCGTCGGCTCGGCGTTCTTGAAGGCCTGAAACACTTTGTCTTCACCCGCTCTCGTCCCCTGGGCAGCGGCTCTGGAAAGGTTCAGAATCTCCTCATCCAGTGCGAGGTTCACCTGGTTCATCTTCAACATGAGGGCGAACACGAAGGAAAGCACCATCGAGACGTGAAGGGAGGTGAGCTGGATCCAGTACCCCAGGAAATTGAATAGATAAAAGTAGGCGGCCAGGCTGACGATGACGAGGAGAAAGAGTGCCGCGGCTGCCACCCTGGTCTCGAACCGCTCATAAACGAACCCCACGATCAGGCCGGTGAGGATGGTGAGAAAGGCGATGAGCGCGAAGGGCGCGGTGCGAATGAAGTTCTCTTTCAAGATGGTGTGGATGATGGATGCCTGAACCTCGACTCCCGGCATCGGAGTCGGTGAGAAGGGCGTTAAGAAATCGTCGAAGCCCGGCGAGGCCATGCCATAGAGGACGATCTTTCCCTGGAAGTAGCCTTGCGGAAAGTCCCCATTGATCACTTTGTAGGCTGGGATCCGCTCGAAGCCGCGCCCTCCCAACCAGCCTATGTTCATCTCGTGGTCTCCGAGGATGCGACCGGGGCTCGCATCGGCCGAAGGCGGGGCCATGGTCACCGGGATCTCGATATCTCCCAGGCCCAGCCGACTTCCCCCGACGCGGCGCACCGATTCGGCCGGAAGGTCCAGATAGGCGCGCAGGACCTCCACCGACCAACCCCAAGCGCTTTCCTCTCCCAATCCCAAGGACAAGTGAACCTTGCGAACGATTCCGTCCTCGCTGCTGTCGATATGAACGTGCCCACTGGCGCGCGCGTTCTGCGTGAGCTCGGGGATGTTTTTCGTCCATTCCAATCGAGCGTCCTCTCCGGAGCCTCTCTGCTCGACCAGAACCGGCAGAACCACGTTTCCAGCTTCGGCCATCGCCTCGGTGAGCTCGACATCGTATTCGGGTGAGTAGCGATCCGGTTCAATGAACCCAACGTCCACCCCGATGACCTTGGCACCGTCTCGCGCCGCTTGCCGAATGACTTCGGCGTGAAACATCCTGGGCCAGGGCCATTTTCCAATCGAGGCCAAGGAGGTCGGGTCGATTCCAATGACGACGATCTCCGATGTGTTCTGATCCGTCCAGAAGAGGTGAAAATTCTGATCGTAGAGTTGGTACTCGACCGGATGAAAGATTCCCAAGTAGAGGAGAGCAACCGCGATGGCGCTCGCCGCCACGCCGGCGAAGAGACCTCGATGGCGGAAACTGTCTCTACCTGCCATGGCCCAATCCTTGAGCGGTTTGAAGGACCTTTCCGGGTGGCGCCTCCGCGGGGTTGTTGTGGCTCTCCGGGGAGCCTCGACGCTCAGAAAGATAGTTGCTTCCCTGGAAACGCTTGAGATACTTCTTGAGCTCCGCCGCCCGTTCCGCGATGGCGTGAGAGCTGCTGACGCGCTCCGTCACGTTGTTCACCACCGCAATGGTGATGCTCATGATGGGAAATCTTTCCAGGGACCCGGAGCGGTTCTCCACCTCGATGTGTTTCCGGTCTCGGTCTTCTTGATCGTAGAAGTCGGGGATGGTTTCGTCGAAACGCTTGATCATGGAGCTGCAGATAGCATCCTCGTGGGTCGGAGTCGTCACCATGACGAAATCATCTCCCCCGATGTGACCCACGAAATCGTTGGAATGGCCATTCTCTCTGGCGGATTGGATGAGTAGCCGCGCCGTGTGAACGATGACCCGATCTCCCGATTCGTAGCCATACTTGTCGTTATACGCCTTGAAGTTGTCCAGGTCGCAGTAGCATACCGAGAATTCACCGCCCGCGGCGAGTCGCTGTTGCACGAGTCGTTCGATCACGATGTTACCGGGGAGCTTGGTCAGCGGATTAGCGTTCGATTGCTCCTGGGTACGGCGAATGACCATCTCTATCCGCGCTCGAAGCTCGAGAGGGTCGACGGTCTTGATGACATAGTCGTCCGCTCCCTTTTCCAGCCCGGTAATCTTGTCGTTCACCTGGTCTTGGCTGGTCAGCATGATGACCGGTATGAAAGAAGTCGAGAAGTCGCTCTTCAATTGCTGGCAGGCTTCCAGCCCGTTCATCTCTTCCATGTTGACGTCCATGAGGATGAGGTCCGGCACCTCCTGCCTGGCTACTTCAATGGCCTCCCGGCCGTTGGACGCGGAGGCGACCTGGTAGCCCCAAGACTCCAGCAGGTATTGAGTGAGCCGCAGGATATCGGGCTCGTCGTCCACCGCTAGGATCTTGTGCGACAAAGGCAACTCCTTCGATTCACGTTTCTCTCGCTCTGAAGGACCTGGTCCGGGAATAACGAGCAATTCCCGTACCAGGGGAGGGCCGGGGCTGGGAGGGGGCGCCGTTTTGCGCTCCAGCGCCAAACTATTGATAGACATCGATTTGGCCAGAAGGTGAAGCTCTCGGTCCCGCCCCTGGAGCCAGGTCCGTGGAGGGAATTTCCCGCCGCCGCGTTGGGTATCCCCCACAACCTGGTGACAAAGATGACTTCGCTTTGCGGTACGGATCGACCGGCGACTTACGTGAGAGGCGCGATGAAGGAGAAAGCCTATGGACGAGACCAGTTTACGTGTGGAAATGACCGCACTCTCTCCGACAAGAGGACGTATTCCCAGGAGGGGTCGGCAGGCAAGCGGTGCCTATGCCTCGGTTTCCACGCCCAGGGGTCCACCGCTGAGCCTTTGGCATGGCGGTTGCAATTTCCTCTTCCCAAGAGGAGTTCGGAGGCTTGCAAGGAGAGCTGAGAAAATGAAACCGAATGATGTAGAAGCGGCAGAGTTCGTCGAGAACTCTAGGCTTGCCTTCAAAATCCTCGACTACTTCCATCGTTACCCCCAGGCGAAGGACACGGTCGAGGGGATCGCTAAGTGGTGGGTGCAAGAGGATGCAATCGAGGTGCGTCGCGTGCTCGACAAGCTCGTGGATCTGGATCTCGTCGGCAAGCGTAGTAACGCCGCCTTGGACCTCTATTACGCCGTTTCCAGTAACGGGCACCAGTAAGAGAAGGGGGCCCCAACCCCTGGGTGCAGGTTAACCCTCCACGCGTGCAATTTCGGAGATCTCAGGAGTAACCGAGCGGCAGTCGTCCGCGACTTGCCCTGGGCTCTTGACCTATTCCGGCCATCTCCACTCGATGCCGGCAAACGGTCGGTGAGGTGTGCTTCTGACAGGCGTCTAGCGGTCAAGGAGCGAAGGGAAGTTGCTCGTCGACTAGGAATCTGCGGACGCGTCCCTGCCTCTATTTCTCATGACCACCATGGCATAGCCGATGATGCCGAAAATGATCGTCACCTGCCCCAAGACCAGGAAGGCATCGGCGGTGGTGGACCCCTTGAGCAGAGAAGCAGAGATGCCAAGACACAAATTGACCAAATAGATGATGGCGACCGTTTCTTTTTTCCGCATTCCGAGACTCAGCAGGCGATGGTGAAAGTGGTCGCGACCGGTGTAAACGATCCACTCGGTCAAGTTTCGAACCAGGCCTTCGCGAAATCTCATGACGGTTATCAGAACCATGTCGAAGATGGGCACCGCCATGATCAGCACCGGGACGATCAGATCCTTGGGACTGTTCTCCGCCCAGTCTCCGGTCACCGCCAGCGAAGCCAGGACGAACCCGAGGAGAGTCGACCCGCTGTCACCCAGAAAGATCTCTCCAGAAGCATCTCTTCGATGTGGTTTGTAATTGTAAGGGAGGAACCCGGCCGCCGCCGCCATGACCGCGAAGGAGAGTAACGCCAAGTCTTCCTGTCCGGTGACGACGGCGGACGCGCCGAGAAAAAAGGCGTTGATGACCGCCGAGCCAGCGGCTAGACCATCCAGACCGTCGAGAAAGTTGAAGGCGTTGGTGATCCCAACTATCCAGATGAAGGTGAGGGCCGCCTCGCCGGCCATTCCCCACCAGGTCGGGGGGAGGAAAGTGAGAACCACGCCCGATCCGATCACGATGGCGACCGCGGCAACCTGCAAGACGAGACGGAGCGTGGCCGGTACGCCTTTGGTGTCTTCCAGGAGCCCCACTCCGAAAACCAGGCTCGCGCCCAGCAGGACACCCCACAGCTCGGTCGCTAAGGGGGTCTTGAGCAAGACGGCGGCCATGAATCCCACATAGATCGCCGCACCGCCCAAGAGAGGAGTGGGTTCTCGGTGTATCTTTCTGCCTCCCGGAACGTCGATGGCGCCCAGTCTCCGTGCCAGCCAGGCGGCTGCCGGGGTGAGGCTGGCCGACAGACTGAAGGCCATGAGGGCGAGCCAGATTGTTTCTGCCGGTAGCCCGCCAGGGCCCTCCCTGAAGAAAAATATTCCAAGCGAGGGAGCGATGATGGCGACCAAGGCCAGAACCGCCACGCCGGCTGCACCGAAACGGTAGATTCTTTGCATGTCCCTAACGCTCGCGCGCCAGAAGGTCACCGATGCGGCGCGTTGCTCGAGCGACTCGCTCTGCCTCCGCCCTACTCAAGGCCGGGTAAAGCGGAATGGATACGGCCCGTCGGTAAGCCTCTTCCGCGCCGGGATAGCCTCTCAACCCGAGATACCGATGCAGGGGACGAAAGACCGGGCGGCGGGCTCCGATGCCGCGCCTCTCCAGCTCGGTCAGAAGGCGTTTGGTCCCTCGGCGAGGACGAGCCACGAATCGATAGAAGGAGTGATTCTCGTCGATGAAAGGTAGATCCCAGGGGCCACCGCTCAGTCGACTCGCATAGTAAGCGGCCAGACGACGTCTACGCCGGACAAAAGAGGCGAGCCTTCGAAGCTGCACTCTGCCCAGTGCCGCCTGCAAGTCGGTCATCTTGTAGTTGAACCGAAGTCGATGCTGGCTCCGGCCATCGTAACTTCTTCTATCTCGCACGTCCGCCATCAAGGCCGTTCGATCTCCCAGCACCATCCCGCCCTCACCGGTTGCCATCATTTTCGTGGCATAGAAGGAGATGACGGAAAGAACCCCCAGACTTCCCACCGGCTTTCGGCGGAATTTCGAACCGAGGGCAAGAGCGCAGTCCTCGATGACCGGAACACCGTAAGCTTCGATCTCACTGAACCGCGCCGGTAAGCCGAACATGTGCGGGACAATGATTGCCTTGGTACGAGAACGGAGGCGCTTCCCCAGATCGTCCGGGTCGAGATTGAAGGTGGTCGGGTCGACGTCGATGACGAGTGCTTCGGCCCCCACCAGGCTCACCGCGTGGAGAAGTGCGGAACAAACGTAGCTGGGCAGAGCGACTCGGTCCCCACTTCTTATCCCCAGCGCGCACAGGGCCAAGTGGAGTGCCGCGGTTCCCGAGCTGACGGCGGTCGCGTGCTGCCGCCTCAGCTTGAGGGCCATCTCCCGCTCCAAGCTTGCCACCTCGGCGCCCTGAGTCAGAAGACCGGAAGCAAGAACTCGACGAACGGCGTGTTGCTCCGCGGCGCCGAGCAAGGGACGGGAATGAGGTATGCGCTTCAAGAGTTAGGTGACCTCCTGCCCCACGTTGATGAAAAGCCGCAACGAGACGAAACCCTCGGCATAGGTGGTACGGGCCTGGATTCCGCGGGAGACCGCGACCGCCCGAGCAATGTCTACGATGTTGAGGCCGGGGATGTTGGTCTTTTCCAGTTGCGAGGCGTGAGCGGCGAGAGTGGCCATCTTTCGATCGAGGTGGCTGGCAACATCGACGAAGACGTTGGGGCTGAAGTCCACGGAAGTGGGCCCTTCGTAGAACAGCACGTTTCTGATGTAGCGCGTGGCGGAGATGGCGGCTTCGGCGAGGACACGGTGGTCCTGGTGGGTGTCATCTTTGTGATGCACGAAAATGAAAGCTGGCCGGACGGTGCTGATCGCCTCCTCGATGTCGTCGATCAGTGCCTTGTTCAGGGGGAGCTCCGTGTCCGGGTAGTTCTTCCAGAGAATCTCCTTCACACCCATTTTGCGCGCCGCATCTTCTGCTTCCCGCTGGCGGGTGCTCTGGGAGCCTCCCATGCCGCCTCCGGTGAACACCATGGAGAACACGTTGTGTCCATTGTCGGCATATTTCATCAAGGTGCCGGCACATCCGAACTCGATGTCGTCTGGGTGTGCGCCAATCGCCAAAACGTTCATCTTTTTCCTTCGTCTCAGGCGGCCCGTCCGCCCCGAATGACCTCCATCGAGGCAGGGCCGCAGTTGAACAGCAGATCCAGGACCGAGAGATTGGCCGTGAAAGCGCCGAAGAGCTGCGGGTAGGATGGATGCCGGTAGTCTTGAAAGACCACCTCTAGCCCCGCGGCGCCATAGCGCTCCATCTCCATGTAGTCTCGACCTCCCGCTCCCGCTAGGTACGTCTTGGCGCCGCACTTTCGGCAAAGCTCGATCAGCCGGTCGTCGCGATTTTCAGGGAGCGGGCCGAGCTCCGACGCTAGCAAGACCCTCTTGGCGAGACCCATCTGAGCGAGCAGGTCGTTCAGGAGGCCGATATTCAAGTCCGCCAGCTTCCTCCATGGGCGGCAGGCGAGTTGTTGGTAGCGCGCAAACGTCTCGGGGAAATGGGGCGCCCGGCCGTAGCAAGTGCGGAGCGTCTTCAAATGTCGCTCTTGCCAGTTTTCTCGCTGGGCGATGTTCAGCTCTCCTATCTCCTGTCCGAACCGGCCGGAAACGGGCACGGTGAGCCACTGCGGTCCGGCGGCGCCCTTGATGCGGTTGCGGTTTTGCCATTCGTTCTTCTTGAACTGGACGTTGTCCAGGAGCACGAAGACGTCGGCGCGGTCCAGCTTGTCGAAGAATCCCAACCACGGCGCGAACTGGGGCTGGTGGGCGGCGAGCATCAAGGCGCTCCCTCCTCACCGTCGACGAAGATCGGATTACCGTAGAGCGCTAGACGATTGCCTCTCCGCGCCACCAGCCGAAAGAAAAGGCTCTCATGGCTCGGGCCGTCCTCATCCCATTCCAGCTTGACGCCCTCTTCGGCAATATCGACACGTCGCTCACTGACCACCTCTCCGTTGCGGATGAGGGTCACCGCGACTTCTGGGAGCGAGACTCCCCCCGAGCGCAGGACGGCCTCGATCCGACACGGGCCCATCACGGCGGCTCTTTCACCCATTCCAACCTCGTGGCCGCTACAAACGGCCTGGAAGCGCTCCAGAGTCAAACGGCTGGTGCCCGGCTGCCGTACCGCATACATGGAGCCGGTGGCGAGCGCCTCGATGACGGCTCCTCGCGACCGCTCCTTGGCCAGCACCACGGTCTCCACCTCGCTCAGGTGCTTGCCACCCGCTTCGCCTTGTTCGTGAAGATCGAGCTCGCCGAGCGTCCAGACGGGCCATGGACGTTCACCCCGAACGAACTCCTGGAGTGCTTGATCCCAGGGTCCGGCCGGGGCCGCCGCCTGACGGTAGCCTTCGTAAAGAGAAGCGAAGCCGGTGGCACCCCGGGTGCCAGAGATGAGCTCCGGGTATTTGTCGCTACGATCGACAACTGGGTAGCGAGGATGCCGGGACTCGACGGACGTTTCGGGATGGGCCCAAAACGTGAGGCTGGAGGTCGAGCGAGCCATATTCACGGCCTCCTGGTAAGGTGCAGCCCCCGCATCACCGGCGTAGGGGCTGAATCGCGGCACCGGGTAGGGCCAGGATCGAACGAGCGCAGCCACCGAGGCCGCAGCGACGAACCAGGCTAACAAGGAGCGCCGAGAACGTCGCAGGCGGTTGACGGCCCATAGAGCGGGTAGGAAGGGCCAGGCGAGCAGCAGGGAGCCCGTCCTGAAGTCTTGGATACCGGGGGCGCTCATCTCGGTCAATGCGCGAGCGAGCCCGACCAGGTCCGGGCGCTCCGGAAAGACGACCAGCAAGTGGCGGTGCGCCGAGTTCAAGGTGAGTCTTCCCGAAAGAGGATTTCCGGTCCAATAGTAGAAGGGCGCGATCTCGACCCCCGGTAGGACCAGAACCCCGGTTTGCCGCTCCGCCTTCCGTGCGGCTTCCGAATACAGGTCGAGGTCTTGAGGGCTCAGAGAAGAGAGGCGAACCGAAACGGCGAGAGCCTTTCGAAGAAGAGGGGGACCGTACTCGACGCGAGTCAAGAAGTGGTCGCCCAGTACCACCACATCGATCCCTTCCTGGCCCGCCCGCTTGGCAATCTCTTCCACGCTATGGCTTCCGTCGCTGAAGGTGGTGTGGATGTGGACCGCGGCGCGAAGTGCCAGCCTCTCCGTGTCGGGCGTCGCCGCTGTCATCAAGACGGTAAGGACGAGACCGTTCATTTCCCGCTCGCCTCTTCCAGTACGGAAAGAATCCGGGTTGCTGATTCGCGCCAGGAGGAGGCGCCAGCCCGCGCGAGGCCAGCGCCAATGAGTTTTTCTCGGAGCGGTTCTTCGGTGAGCAGTCGCCGTAGACCCTCCGCCCAGGCCCGTGGGTCGCTCGGGTCCAGTAACAGCGCCGCCCCGGAGGCCACTTCCGGGAGGGAAGTCGTCGAGGAACAGGCGACCGGAACCCCGCAGGCCATGGCCTCCAGAACGGGGAGTCCGAAACCTTCGTAGAGAGAGGGAAAGGCAAAGATCCGGGCCCCCGCGTAAAGCGCAGGCAGATCCTCATCGGCTACTAGCCCTGGCAACAAAACCCGCCGACCGATCCCCAGGCGGTCGATAAGAGCCGTCAGCTCGCGCGTCGAAACCGCCGGTCGCCCCGCCAGGACGAGCTTCAAATGGGGCTCGGACGTCGCCAAGTCCGCGAAAGCCCTCACCAGACATCCGTCGTTTTTATGAGAGCGGAAGTTGGTGACGGAGAGGATGTAGTCCTGGGGAAGCCCCAGCTTCTGCGCGACCCGCCGGCTGCTCTGCCGCGCGGCGGGAGAGAAGCTGGAGGAGACCCCGAGTGGGATGACCTCGATGCGAGATGAATGAAAACCCAAAGTGTTTTCCAGGTCACGGCGCGAATGATGGCTGTCGGTGAGGATGCGAGCAACGCGAGATGCGATGATTCTCGCCCAGGGTTTGAAGAGCACGTTCTTGATTCGTCTGCCACCCAACCTGAGAAAGAGGACGTCATGAAGGGTAATCACGGAAGGGCAGGGTGCGGCGAGAGGAGCCTTGTAGTAGGGCGAGAAAAAAACATCGACGTCGTCCTTCGCCAGGGCCACCGGGAGAGCCACCTGATCGAACCAGAGGGTTGCGGGTTGCCGGAGTATCCGAACTTTTATCCGATCCCCCTGCAGATTGGAGCGCGTCGTTTTGTCCGCGTACAGGAAGAGTCGCGCCTCGGGATCGATTCTCGGGGTCTCGGAGATGAAATTCTCCACCACACGGCCGATGCCGGTTTGGGTCCCTCGCTGCAGCTCGCGGACGTCCACGCCGATTCTCATTGGCCCGAAGATAGAACCTCCTCGTACACCCGCTCCACGCCGGCCACGTGCGATTCGATGGAGAAGAGCTCTTCCGCCCTGAGACGCCCCGCGGTGCCCATTTGTCGGCGAAGCGGTGGATCCTGATAGAGCTTCTCGATCGCGCCTACCCATGCTTCCGGCGAGTTAGAGCGGACGACCACTCCGGTCAACCCGTCCTCCACGACTTCTTCGACCCCTCCACCGGCCGCCGCCACCACCGGGAGGCTAGAGGCCATCGCCTCGATGAGTGCTCGCCCAAAGGGCTCGTCCCGGGCGGTGTGCAGAAGCAGATCGGCCTGCTTCAAGACTTGGGGAACGTCGCGGCGGAATCCTGCAAAGACACAGTCACCGTCGACCCCCAGGCGTCTCGCCAGCTCCTCCAGGCGGGCGCGCTCCCCTCTTGAAGTAGCAACCTCGTCGCCCACTAGAACCAATCTTGCGTTCAGTCCTCGGTCCCTCAAGAGGGACAGTATCTGAATCGCCAGGTCCTGCCGCTTCCATGGGATAAGTTGTGCCAGCATGAGAAGAGCAAACTTTCCTTCCAGTCCCCACTGCCTTCGGAGAACGGGATCGCGAGTGGCTCGAGCGAAGGACTCTAGCTCCACGCCGTTAGGAATGACGGTCGGGCCATCTGAGCTCGAGAGCGCCTTCATGAAATCGAATCGGCGAGCGACCGCGTCCGAGTTCACCAGCACCCTGGTGGATATCCTGGCCAGCATGCGATCCAATAGCCCATCGCTTCCCAATACCCTCACGTGCCAGAGGACGGGAACGGATGCCAACCTTCCCGCCAACCCGGCGTGAATCATGGCGCGGGTGCCGTCGGCGTGGAGCAGTTGAATTCCG
>DATDRI010000112.1:0-2103 GCA_035291825.1 Vicinamibacteria bacterium
GCCATTCGCTACGCCACGCACGCCGCAGTGGTGAGTGGACCCTGGGCGGAAGCGGTAGCGACACGGCTCAAGGAGATCGCGACCGACGAGCAGCTCCATGCCGAGAAGTTGCGCGATCGCATCGTCGGGCTCGGTGGCACACCGACCATGGACGTGAGGAGAGAGGACCTCAAGCCGGCTTCGACTCTGACCGAGATCATCGACGTCAACGTGGAAGAAGAAAAAGACGCCATCCGACACTATACGGAGATCTTGGAAAGCCTTTCGCCGGCGAACGTGATTCTCTTCCAGACGGTGCAGGAGATACTCCGGGACGAGCAGGAGCATCTGGAGGAGCTCGAGGCGCTCAGGGTTCCGGAGTAGGATCGAAGGCCGTCTTCGGCAGGAAGCGCGGCTTCGGGACGTAGTCTTCCTCGGAGAGCGGCGTCTCGAAGCCCGCTGCCCGAGCGTGCCCGCCGTTCCCGAAGGACTTGGCAATCTCGGAAACGTCGAAGTCCTCTCGGGAACGGAGCGACCACTGACGCTGGCCGTCCAGTCGGTCGAAGTACGATGCCGCGAACGGCGATTCCGGGAATCGCTTCAGGAGCTCTTCTCCGACCTCCGACACCAGAGTAGCGGTGTTGACGACCGGCACGCGGTAGCCGGCGATGGTCACCAGCCTGGCCTGGTCGCAGACGGTTCTGGCCACTTCTCGCTGGTAACGAAGAATCGGCTCACCCTCCACCGCCAGCTTCGAAGCCTCCAGGCGATCCCAGACCAGGAAGTCCATCGGATAGGAGTTGAGCGCGGCGAAGACCTCGCGGCTCTCGGTCAACCGAAAGCGCCAGAGATCGCGATCCATCACATACTGGAGGAGCTCGGGAACGGTGGTACCGGGGTGGAAGTACTCCCAGGAGAGAACCGCGGCGCTCTTCGCACTATCGAATATCAAGCACTGCAGGCCCTCGAGCTCTTCCGCCGCCGTTTGATGATGTTCGATGACGATGAGCTTCGCGTAGAGAGCCTGCATTTTCTCGATGACTTCCCTGGGGAACGAGAAGTCGAGGATGTACACCTGGCTCTCAGGGTCCAGCTGCGGCGGTCTCGTTCCGTAGTCGACCGGCAAGTAGGTGCCGGCTTCACCAAAACGCTTCCACGCCGACCAGGCGGCACCGAATCCATCGGAGCAGTTGGCGTGGTAGAGCACCACGGGCTTCACCGTTTGCCTCCGCTTGGTCGCTGACCCCGCTCGGCCGACTCGGCGACGGCCGTGCTGCGGCGTGCCTCGGCCTCTACGAAGACCCGCTGGACGGAAGGAAAGGCCTCTTTGATGGCACGGTCGAGCGCCGCGACCTCCTTTTCCAAAGCGCCGGCGGAGATGGAGTCCCGGAAGTTCACACTCAGGTTGACCAGAATGAAATCGGGTCCCATGTGCATGGTGAGCACTTCGTTGACGTGCTCGACGGAATCCCGGCGCTCGGCCAGCTCTCGGATCGTCTTTACCACCTCTCGGTTGGCGGCCTCACCGATGAGCAAACCCTTGGTCTCGTAGGCCAGCCAGATCGCCGTCCCTCCCAAGATGCAGCCGATGACGACGGACGCCGCGCCATCGAATCGTGGATCACCCAGGACCTGCCCGAGAAAGATTCCCAGAAAGGCGGCGACCAAGCCCAACATGGCCGCCGAGTCCTCGAACAGCACCACGAACAGCGAGGGGTCCTTCCCTCTTTGCACCGCCTCCACGTACCCCCATCCGCCCTTCACCTGGCTGAACTCCTTGAAGGCGAAATACCAGGCTCCCCCTTCGAAGATCATGGCGATGCCGAGAACGATGTAGCTGATCTCGGGACGCTCGAGCGAGTGCGGCGAGATCAGATGCTGCACGCCTTCGTAGAGGGAGACGCCCGCCCCTACCCCGAAAATGACAATCGCCACCACAAAGCTCCAGAAGTAGATCTCCTTCCCGTGGCCGAAGGGATAGTCCTCGTCGGGCGGCTTCCGAGAACGCGCCAGGCCGTGGAGCAGGAGCACTTGGTTCCCGGTGTCCACGAGGGAATGGATGCCCTCAGAAAGCATCGCGGAGCTGCCGGTGATCGCCGCGGCGATGAACTTGGTGACGGCGAT
>DATDRI010000113.1:0-1916 GCA_035291825.1 Vicinamibacteria bacterium
GGCCGGAGCTGGTACCCTCCCCCCGTTCTCGAAGTCCCCTCCCCGCGCGCGCCGGTGCTGACGGTGGACAAGGTGGAGGAAGATTTCGAGGATGACTGGGTCTTCGAAATGGAAGCGGCGGGCTTCTACGAGTCGGCGTGCCGGTTCTCCATTTCGGAGTTGGTCCAATGCTTCAAGATCATCTCCGATAATTGGAGCGTGCCGCCGCGTTGGTTGTCGACCCGTCAGGTGGACGAGCTTCTGGAATCCCGTTTTCCGGAGATCGACGCGGTGGTGCAAGCGACTGCTGGGCTGGCGGCCGAGCTGGCCGCCCTAAGCAAAGATCATCCCGAGCTGGAGAAGCTGCTGGACCGTTGGCACTTCACCGTGTCCGAACAACGCCGCTTGCATCGGTTACTCCAACGCTGGCAAGCCTTGGCCCCCGAAAAGGAGATCTTCGACCGAGAGCTGGAGCGCCAGAAAACCGGCAAAGAGGTCCTGGGCGCCATCCAGGCCCGCATCGAATCGCTCCCGGTGAGACTCCTCTAACGTGGTCCATACTCTCTACATCGAGGACGACGTGGCGGAGCACCCTCGCACCAAGGAGATCTGCTCTCGATTCCCTGCTGCCGCGCGCATCCCTATCGGCCGCTACGGTGAGGTCTTCAATCGCAAGGCGCAGAGCTTCCGCCTGCAGAAGAAACGGCCCGCCCTCATTCTGGCTCGCAAGTTCGGCCGCTTGGTTCTGCCCGCGCCCGATGGCTACGGGGTGGGAGGTCGGCGCAACTTCTACTTTTCCCACATGCTGAACTGCGTCTATGACTGTCGCTACTGCTTCCTACAGGGCATGTACCGTTCAGCTCACTACGTGCTGTTCGTGAACTACGAAGATTTCCAAGAAGCCATCGAGACCAAGCTAAGCGAAGCTCCGACCAAGGAAGCGTACTTCTTCTCGGGCTACGACTGCGACAGCTTGGCCCTGGAGCCGGTCACTCGGTTTCTGGAAAGCTTCTATCCCTTCTTCGCCGAGCACCCCCAGGCCTGGCTGGAGCTCCGCACCAAGAGCACGCAGATGAAGTTGCTGCTGGAGGCCAAGCCTCTGCCCAATTGCATCGTGGCCTTCAGCCTGACGCCTGCCCTCACCAGCCGCGCGCTCGAGCACAAGGTCCCACCCCTCGAGCAGCGACTCCAGGCGATGGAAGCGGTTCAGAAACGAGGGTGGAACATCGGACTCCGGTTCGACCCCATGATCTTCACCGAGGACTACCATGAGCAGTACCGGCGTCTCTTTGCCGAGGTGTTCGAACGCCTGCGGGCGGACCAGCTTCACTCGGTAAGCCTGGGTCCCTTTCGCCTGCCCAAACCCTATTTCGAAGAAGTGACGCGGCTCTATCCGGAGGAGGCCCTCTTCGCAGGACCTATGGAGGTCAGAGGGCGCATGGTCTCCTACCGCAAGGGGATGGAGCGGGAGATGATGAGCTTCTGCATCCGGGAGCTGCTGCCTTACGTTCGGGAAGAGATCTTCTTTCCCGCCGAGCTCACCAGGATCGAGGCCTCGTGACCGAAACCTCGAGAACGGTTCTGGTCAGCGGGGCGAGCGCCGGGATCGGCCGTGCCATTTGCCTGCGTCTCTTGGAAGAAGGGCATCGGGTCATCGGTCTGGCCCGCGATTTCGGCAAGTTCGCATGGAACGGCGAAGGCTTCCTTCCGGTGGAAATCGACCTGGCGGATCTGGAAGCCCTGCCCCAGCGGCTCAAGGACCTGTCTCGCCAGCATGGCGGGATCGATGCCGTCGTCTGCAACGCGGGGAGAGGTCAGTTTGGCTCTCTCGAGGAGTTCTCCTACCAACAGATCCGCTCCTTAGTGGATTTGAATTTCACCAGCCAGGCCTTCCTGGTGCGGGCCCTGCTTCCCGGAATGAAGGAGCGGGGGCGGGG
>DATDRI010000114.1:0-18201 GCA_035291825.1 Vicinamibacteria bacterium
GCCGAAGCCTTCTGCAAGTTCTATGACGTCACCGAGTCCGGTAACTGGGAAGGAAGCAACATCTTGAACCGTCTCCAATCCCACTCACCGGATCTCGACGCCGACTCGGACCTGCTCGCTGAGGGCCGCCGCATCCTCTTCGAATCACGAGAGAAACGGGTGAAGCCCGGCCGCGATGACAAGGTCCTCACGAGCTGGAACGGTTTGATGATCATCGCCATGGCCCGCGGATATCGGATCCTGGGGGAGGAGGAGTTTCTTTCTTCGGCGCAACGCGCCGCACGTTTCGCGAAAGACACCTTGTTCCGGGAGGGTCGCCTGCTGGCCACCTACCGTGCCGGGCGGGCGAAGCTTCCCGCTTACCTCGACGACTACGCCTTCCTGATGGGCGGACTCATCGAGCTCTATGAGTCCGACTTCGACATCGGCTGGCTCGACGAAGCCAGCCGGCTCGCCAAAGACATGGAGCGGCTCTTCTGGGACACCGACCGCGGAGGATTCTTCTTCACCGGGAGCGATCATGAGTCACTCATCCTGCGCTCGAAGTCCGGGTTCGACGGCGCCATCCCCGCCGGGAATGCAGTTGCCGCTTATTACCTTCTCAAGCTAGCGACCTACACCGGCGTTTCCGACTACCAGAACCTCGGGCAGAAGACTCTTCACGCCTTTCATTCTCAGATGAGACGCTCCCCCTCCGGCTTCGCTCAAATGCTGTGCGCGGTCGACTACTACCTGGCTGCGAAACGCGAGGTCGCGGTGGTGGGCTCGGAGAGCGCCCCCGCCACTCGAGAAGCGCTCCGTCGCATCTGGCGGCTCTTCACGCCTCATGAAGCCGTCGCGCTCCTCGATCCTGCCTGGCCGCATCGAGAAGAGGTGGAGCAGAAGGTTCCCTTGCTTCAGGGAAAGACGCTCGCCGACGGTCGGCCTCGTTTCTATGTCTGCGAAAACTACACCTGCCGGGCACCAACCGAGAACCTCGACGTCGTGATCGACGCGCTCCGGCTACGGCGTTGAGCCGTCTCCGCCGGAACGTGTTACCATAGGGCCATGAAGGCTCTCGTCGGTATCCTGGCGGTCGTTATGCTGGGCGCTCCGACTCCGCCGAGTCAAAAGGACCCCGAGCTCAAGCTCACCGGGTCCCGCTTCGTCTTCCTACCCTGGGCGGATCCCAGGGGGCCGCGGCCCTCGGTCACGGTTCGTATTACTGCCGAGCTGGTGGGCGAGCTGGAGGATCCGGAAGAGTATTACTGCCTGGACGAAGAGTGGGAGTGGGATGATGAGTCGAACCCGTCACTTCACGAAGTGGACTGCGATCCCTATGAGCCGGGGATGGAGCTGACCCGACGCTTTAGCGGCTCCCGCGCATACCGCTATCCCGGCACCTATAACATCACCCTGCGGCTGAAGAACGGGAGAAAAACGATTGTCTACGGCCAGACCCAAGTCAGCATCAGCGAGCGATAGCCCTCCCGCCGCCCGCCCAGCAGCAGAATCCGTTGAACGCCTCTTGAGCTGAACACGGGACGGCACCGGCCGAGGAACTGTCCTTGCGGGAAGTCCAACCCGATGCGATCCGTGAATACGGTGCCATCCGTTTCCGCTCCGACTATCACTATTCCCTCTTCGAATACTACCGCAGCGCGAAGATCCTGACGCAACTGGAACGCGCCGGCATTCGCGCCTCTGGCCCGGTGCTCGACGCCGGATGCGGCGGGGGAGGAATCGCGGTCTCCTTCGCGGAGGAGTCGAGGTTCGCCGTCGGTTTGGATCTCGTCAACCGCTTCAGCGACGCGGGCGTGCGCCTTGCCAAGGAACGGGGGATCGAAAACGTTTCCTTCGTTCAAGGCGACGGGATCTCGCTCCCGTTCGAAGACGGCACCTTCGACGTGGTGCTCTCTCACTCGGTGATCGAGCACGTGGACTCCCCGGAAGACTACCTGTGTGAATGCTTCCGCGTTCTGCGTCAGGGAGGTGTCCTCTTTCTCTCTACTCCTCCTTACTACTCATCGGCCGGCTCCCATCTGGCCCGTCTCAAGCTCCCCATACCCTATCAGCTCCTTCTGCCTCGGAGCTGGGCTTTCCGGTTGAACTTCTACCTCGCCCGCCGACATCCTTCCTGGCTGGAACAACAGGGAGAGTCCAACTCCTGCCGGATGATCGCGGCTCGCGGAGGGGTCAAGAAGGACGACCTGGTGCAGCGGGTCACGGTCGCGGCTGTTCATGGTTGGCTGGAAGGCTCGGGGTTTCAACTCCTGCGGGAGAAGAGGCACGTGAGTGGCTTCTTCGCTCGGCACGTGCCGGGTTTCCTCCGGCACTTCTTGGAGAAGAACCGCTTCACTCAGAGCCTCGTCTACAGCAACCTCGAGTATCTCCTATGGAAGCCCTCGCCTTCCGAGCAGCAAGTGTCGCCCCCCAACGCGGAGAAAAATCACTGGGTACGCGTCTAGCGGATAACATCGTCACCGGCGGCGAGCGGCGCACCGCCCAACGTGCCCGTCCCTTCCTCAAATGGGCAGGCGGTAAGGGACAATTGGTTGCCGAGATCGCCAGGCGCTTGCCTCCTCCCGACACGCTGGTGCGCTACGTGGAGCCCTTCGTGGGAGGAGGAGCGGTTTTTTTCTGGATGCGCGAGAACCACCCCTCTCTCCGGTGCCGTATCGCCGATCGAAACGTCCCGCTGGTTGACACCTACCTGGCGGTCCGCGACGCGGTGGAGGAGCTCATCACAGCGTTACGGCCCCACGCGGAGAAGCACTCTTCCAACCACTACTACGCGGTGCGACGGCTGCAGCCGACCGACCCGGTGGAGCGCGCCGCCCGTTTCATCTATTTGAACCGCACCTGCTACAACGGGCTGTGGCGCGTGAATCGGGGTGGCAATTTCAACGTCCCCCTGGGACGATACCAGAACCCGAGAATCATCGACGAAGAGAACCTGCGCCGAGCCTCGCAGGCCCTTCAGGGAGTCGAAGTCCTCTGCTTGGATTTCGAAGAGGCGGTTCGCGATCTCGGTTCCGGCGATTTGGTTTATTTCGATCCTCCCTACCAGCCTCTTTCCCAAACCAGCTGTTTCACCGCCTACACGTCCAACGGATTCGACGGCGAGGATCAAGAGCGACTGGCGCGGGTATTTCAGCGGTTGAGAAGCCAGGGGGCTTTCGCGATCTTATCCAACAGTGATGCGGAGCCCGTGCGCCGCTTGTATCAAGACCTCCTTCCGCGGCCGGTTCTGAACCGGGTTCGCGTACCCCGCGCCATCAACTCGAAAGGAAGAGGCCGCGGGGCCATCAACGAGCTCTTGATCTGCAGCGCTCGGTAGCGGGAGGTCAAGAGGATGCGTTTCGTCTGGATGGCACTGGGGTTGGCTCTCGGAACGGCGGCGCAGCAGGAGCCGGAGTACGTTTCCCCGCTGGGGAAGACCTACTACGGCCGGGTGGCCAGACAGGAGATCCTCGACGAGATCGAAGCGAAGCTCGCCCATCCCAATGACCTGGGGCTTCTCCTCGAAGCGGGGCACGACTACGCCACCCTGAGGCACTATCGGCGCGCCATCGAGATCTACTCGCGCGGCATCGAAAAGAGGCACGATTGGGCGCCACTCTACCGGTATCGCGGCCACCGCTACCTCTCCCTCCGCGACTTCCCGAGCGCTCAGAGAGACCTCGAGGAAGCGGCTCGTCTCGACCCGAAGAGTTTCGAGATCCGCTTCCACCTGGGTCTGGCGCATTACCTGGCCGGGGACTTCGCCGGAGCGAGGAACGTCTTTAGCCAGTGCCTCGACATCACCGCGTCGGACGACGATCGGGTGGCCGCTTCTTACTGGCTCTACTTGACCCTGCGCCGGCTGGAACGTGAGGAAGACGCCGGAAAGCTATTGGACTCTATCGGCACCGGTATGAGGGTCGAGAACAACGTTCCTTATCTCAACCTTCTGCTCCTCTATAAAGGCGTGAAGCGCGAGGAAGAGCTCCTGGATCCCGACGCGGCAACGGAGGTGGAGCTAGCCACCTACGGCTACGGCGTGGCTTGTTGGTATCTCTTCCAGGGTGAGGAGGAACGGGCTCGCCAGCTCTTTTGGAAAATCGTCGCCGGACCTCACTGGCCGGCGTTCGGATTCATTGCCGCCGAGTCCGAGCTCCTTCGCGCCGGCGAGTGAGCAGTCGGCCTCAGATCTTCTTTTCTTTCCACTTGCCCCGGCGAAAGATGGCGAGCCTAATTCAGGGTGAGCTCAGGCTAGACGGTGGTAACTCAACCGCTTTCTTTTCGGGCCCGGCGAGCCGTCTCCAGCCGCGCCTGGGCACGCTCCGCCGCCCGGCGAGCCCGGTCCACTTCATAAGCCACGCCAAACTCCGCCAGGCGTTGTTGCGATCTCTTGCGGGCGGACTCGGCTCTTTGCAGATCGATGTCCTCGGCGCGCTCCGCGGTGTTGACCAACAGCGTGACCTTATAGGGCAGGACCTCGGCGAAGCCCCAGGTGACCGCTACGAAACGCTCCTCGGCACCAAGCCGGTAGCGCACCGTTCCGCTCTTGAGCTCGCACAGAAAAGGCGTGTGTCCGGGGAGGACCCCGAAGTAGCCCTCAGCCCCGGGCGCCTCGACCTCATCGACCGCCTCGCGGACGCAGACTCCCTCGGGAGTGACTATTTCCAGTGCGATTTTGTTGGGCATTACTTAGTGCTCGCGGGGCCCCACCCCGCTCGCCGCCCTCGGTCATGACATTACGACTTGGGGGCCCCACCCCCAAGTCCGGATGCTCCGTCGACTTCGCATCGGCTCATGGCTGTGCTCGGGCGACAACCACGGCCAGGTTTCCTTGAGCCCGCTCTTGCTTGACTCAATTCCTCCTGGCCGGCGGCCCTGAAGGGCCGCCCTTACTGCTCGCGGGGCCCCACCCCCGCTCGCCGCCCTCGCGGCCGCTTCATGACCGCTTACGCCGCCGAGGCCATTTCCTTCGCCCGCTGCAGGACCTCCTCGATGCCTCCGGCCATGTAGAAGGCCTGCTCGGGGATGTCGTCCATCTCACCCTTCACGATGCGCTGGAATCCTTCCACCGAGTCCTTGAGGGCAACGTACTTCCCTTCCCGGCCGGTGAACTGCTCGGCGACGAAGAACGGCTGAGAGAAGAAGCGCTGTATCTTGCGGGCCCGAGCCACCGTGACCTTGTCTTCCTCACTGAGCTCGTCGATCCCGAGAATGGCGATGATGTCCTGAAGGTCCTTGTAACGCTGCAGGATCTCTTTAACCGATCGCGCCACCCGGTAGTGCTCCTCTCCGATGATCCGCGGATCCAGAATCCGGGAGGTGGAAGCCAGGGGATCGACCGCCGGGTAAATGCCGAGCTCCGCGATCTGACGGGAGAGGTTGGTGGTGGCGTCCAAGTGAGAGAACGTGGTGGCCACCCCGGGATCGGTGTAGTCGTCGGCTGGAACGTAAATGGCCTGAATGGAAGTCACCGAGCCCTTGGTGGTTGAAGTGATCCTCTCCTCCAGCTCTCCCATCTCGGAAGCGAGCGTGGGCTGGTAGCCGACCGCCGAGGGCATGCGTCCAAGGAGGGCCGATACCTCCATCCCGGCCAGTGTGTACCGGTAGATGTTGTCGATGAAAAACAGGACATCTTGTCCCTCTAGGTCGCGGAAGTACTCGGCCACGGTGAGGCCGGTGAGGCCGACCCGCAGTCGAACCCCGGGAGGCTCGTTCATCTGGCCGTAGATGAGCGCCGTCTTCTCGATGACCCCCGACTCTTTCATCTCCAGCCACAGATCGTTTCCCTCACGGGTTCTCTCGCCCACGCCGGCGAACACCGAGTAGCCTCCGTGCTTGGTCGCGATGTTATGGATGAGCTCCATGATGATGACGGTCTTGCCCACCCCGGCTCCTCCGAAGAGGCCGACTTTGCCTCCCCGAAGATAGGGCTCGAGCAAATCGATAACCTTAATCCCCGTCTCGAACATCTCGAGCTCAGTGCTCTGGTCGACATAGGCTGGCGCTGGACGGTGGATGGGATACCGCTCTTTGGTCTCGATGGGTCCCAGCTTGTCTACCGGTTCGCCGAGGACGTTCATCACGCGGCCCAGGCACTCCTTTCCCACCGGCACGGCGATGGGCTGGCCGGTATCTAGCACCTTCATCCCCCGCACCACGCCATCGGTGGGCTTCATGGCTAACGTGCGGACGCGGTTCTCCCCCAGGTGCTGCTCCACCTCCACGACGATGTCCACCGGCACCGAGGCGAGCTTTTCCTCGTCTACGATGCGGAGGGCATTGTAGATGGCGGGCAATTGGCCGCTCTGAAACTCGACGTCCACGACGTTCCCGATAACTTGCACCACGCGACCGACGTTCGCGTGCTTCCAGATGGTCATCCTCGTTTGCTCCTGTCGTCTACTGCTTAATGCCGCGGGGCCCCACCCCCACGGCTTCGGGTTTTCGGCGGCGCGCCGGGCTCGCTAGACTCATCTCAGGGCTTCCACGCCGCTCACCACCTCGAGGATCTCCTTGGTGATGGCTGCCTGGCGGACGCGATTCATGGTCAGCGTCAAGTGATCGATCAACTCCGTCGCGTTCTTGGTGGCGCTGTCCATGGCGGTCATCCTCGCCGCGTGCTCTGCCGCCGCCGACTCCAGCAAGGCGCGCCAGACCTGATACTCCACGTGCTTGGGCAGCAGCTCTTGAAGGATCTGCTTGGCGCTGGGCTCATAGATATAGTCGAATTCCTCCTCTGGCCGCTCGAAGCGCAGTTTTTCAAGAGGAAGGAGACGCTCCACCACCACGTTCTGCTGTAGCACGTTCTTGAACTCGTTGTAGATGAGGTAGACGGCATCCAATGATCCTTCCATGTAGCGCCCCATGATCGGCTTGGCCACTTCCGTAGCATGCTGGTAATCAAGGTCTCGAAAGATATCCACGTGCTCGTATCTTATCGTATAGCGGCGGCGCCGGAAGTACTCCCGCGCCTTCCGGCCCACCACCTGGAGCCCCAGCTCCTCGGCGCGCGCTATTTCCAGAAAAGAGCTCGCCTGCTTGAGGATGCTGGCGTTGAAAGCCCCGCAGAGTCCCTTATCGGCCGTCACCACCACCACCTCCACCCGCCGGGGCTCGCGAACCGTCAACAGCGGATGCGCACCCGGATCGGCGCGGGTGGCCAAGCTGTTCAACACCTCCAGCATCTTCACCGCATACGGCCGACCCGAAAGTATCCGGTCCTGGGCGCGCCGGAGCTTGGCCGCCGCCACCATCTTCATGGCCTTGGTGATCTGCTGCGTATTCCGAATGCTCCGCACGCGGCGGCGAAGGTCTAACAGGCTGGGCATCGCTTGTCTCTACTCACTGGGCTCACGGTGTCTCTTTGAGGCGGGTACTGGTCTCTAGGCGGCTGTGTCTCGTCTCGCCTTGAAGTCTTCCTTGAAGCTGGTAATAGCCTGGGAGAGCTCTTCGGTCAGCTCATCGTCGAGATTCTTTTTTTCGCGAATGGCCGCCAGCGTTCCTGGGTGTCGACTATCCAGAAACTTGTAGAGCTCCACCTCGAACTCCCCACAGGCGGACACTTCCAGATCGTCGAGGAAGCCCTTGTTGGCGGCAAAAATGATGGCAATCTGTTTTTCGACCGCCACAGGCTGGTACTGATCCTGTTTCAGAATCTCCACCAGGCGTTCACCCTTTGCCAGCTGCGCCTGAGTGGCCTTGTCCAGATCGGAGCCGAATTGGGCGAAGGCGGCCATTTCCCGGTACTGGGCCAGATCGAGCCGCATGGTCCCCGCCACCTGTCGCATGGCGCGGATCTGAGCGGAGCCTCCCACCCGGCTGACCGAGTTGCCCACGTTGATCGCGGGACGAACCCCGGAGTGAAAGAGGTCGGCCTCCAGGTAGATTTGCCCATCGGTGATAGAGATGACGTTGGTGGGCACGTAGGCCGAGATGTCTCCCGCCTGGGTCTCGATGAACGGGAAGGCGGTCAGCGAACCTCCGCCGAGCTCGTCGTTCAGTTTCACCGCCCGCTCCAGCAGTCGCGAGTGAAGATAGAAGACGTCCCCCGGATAGGCCTCGCGCCCGGGAGGTCGTCGGAGCAGAAGCGATATCTCTCGATAGGCGGCGGCATGCTTCGACAGATCGTCGTAGACGCATAGGGCGTGTCCGCCCTTGTACAAGAAGTACTCCCCCATGGCGCAGCCGGAGTAAGGCGCGATGTACTGAAGCGGCGACGGGTCGGACGCCGCCGCCATGACCACGATGGTGTGCTCCATGGCGCCGTTTTCCTCGAGGGTTTTCACCACCTGAGCGACGGTGGATTGTTTTTGACCCACCGCCACATAGATGCAAATGACGCCTTTGCCTTTCTGGTTGATGATGCTGTCCACGGCAATCGCCGTTTTGCCGGTCTGTCGGTCGCCGATGATCAACTCTCGCTGACCTCGACCGATGGGGATCATCGCGTCGATAGCCTTGATGCCCGTTTGCAGAGGCTCCTTCACTGGCTGCCGCTCCACGACACCGGCCGCCACGCGCTCGATGGGGTTGGACTCTTTGGTGAGGACAGGCCCCTTCCCGTCCACCGGCCGGCCGAGCGCGTCTACCACGCGTCCGATCAAGGCATCCCCGACCGGTACGTCGAGGATGCGCCCCGTCCGTTTGGCGGTGTCGCCTTCCTTGATGTGGGTGGTCTCCCCGAACAGCACCAGGCTCACCGACTCTTCTTCCAGGTTCAGCGCCAGCCCGAAGACCTCGTGAGGAAGCTCCACTAGCTCCCCATACATGACCCCCTCGAGTCCGTAGACGCGGGCAATCCCGTCTCCCGCGGAGACGACCGTTCCGACCTCGGAGACGTCGACGCCCGCCTCGTAGCCTCCGATCTGCTCCCTCAGAATCTTCGTGATCTCGTCAGCCTTGATCTCCATGAACTCCCTGACCTCGCAAAGGACGGGACGTTCTCGACCCCGTCGCGTTACCTTTCCAGAACGTAATGAGACCCGACGACCCAGGTTTACTTAGCTCGCCGAGAGAAGACGCTCCTTGAAGCGTGTCAACTGCGCGGTGACGCTGGCGTCATAGATCCGGTTGCCGATCCGAACGATGAGACCCGCTACCAGAGTCGAGTCGGTTCGGAACTCGGCCCGCACGGTCTTGCCGGTGAGCTCCTCGAGCTTCCCCATCAGGGCCTTTTCCTCCGCCTTGGTGAGAGCGTGGGCGGTGACGACTTTCGCCGTCTCGACCTTTAGATGCTCGTCCAGCTGCCGTCGGTAGGCCTCTCGCACCAAACCGAGAAGTGGCATGCGCTTCTTGGCCGCCATCACTCGGAGAAGATTCGCGGTGGTCTGGCTCACTTTCGACCCTGAGAAGAGCTTATCTACGATCGCCACTCTGCGCGACGACACGACCGCCGGACTGGCGAGGATTTGGCCGAGAGCGGGATGAGACTCGAAGAGCTTCACGACTTCGCCGAGCTCGCTGTCGATTCGTTCCGGATCTTCTTTCTTCTCGATAACGACCTGCAACAAGGCCTTCGCATACCGGCTGGCGATCACGCGCGCTTCCGCGGAAGCCCTCACCTCGCCTCTCCGAGTTTGTCCATGCTCTTCTCGAATAGCGCCCGGCGATCGGCGTCGCTGATTTGCTCGCGGATCTTCTTTCTCGCCATCTCAATGGATAGCTCCGCGGCACGAGCGGTTAGCTTGCGTCGCGCCAACTCGAGCTCGGCTTCGATCTCCTTCTTCGCGTTCTCGGCGAGGCGTGCCGCCTCGCTCTCCGCTGCCTGCAGGATCCGGCGGCGCTCGTCCTCCGCCTGGGCGAGCCCCTTGACTCGAGCCTCGGCAATCTCTCGATCCAGGCCGGCCAGACGAGCTTCCGCTTCCTTCCGTTCGGCTTCCGCCCGCTCTCGTTTGCCGGCCGCCTCGGTGAGATCGCGGCGGATTTGCTCCGTCTTCGCGTCCAGGTAATTAGAGAGCGGCTTTCGCAACAGATAAACCAGGGCGCCGACCAGGATGGCGAAGTTGACGACGCGGTAGAGGAGATCCCACCCGCTCCCGTGAGCTTCCGCTTCCTCGGCGGCTTCGGTGGTCAGGCTACCCCCGACCAGAAGGATGCCGACCACTAAGACCAACCCGATGGCGCGCGCCAGCCTCAAGCCACTTTCCTCCCCAAAATACGGGAGGCGATCTCCCCGCCGAGCCGATGGGCGTCCGCCTCGAGGGTCTGGAGCGCCTGATCGGCCTGCTTCCGCAGTTCCTGGCGTGACTGCTCGACGCGTTCGACGGATCTGCTACGCTCGGCTCCGAAGTGGCGCTCGGCTTCCGCCTGTCCTTCCGCCCGCGCCCTGTCGAGGGCCTGGTAGCTTTCCGCCCGCGCGCGGTTCATGGCTTCGCGGTGCGTGGCGAGAATCTCCTCGACACGCCGCGTGGTCTCGGCGCGGATCTTCTCCGCGGCGTCGATACGGTTCTGTCGCCCCTCCATGGCGCCGGCCAGCGGTTCGAAAAAGAGGCGGCCGAGCACCAGAACGAGGGTGAAGACGAGTGCAACAATGACGAGGGCCGAAAAATCGACGCTGATCAATATCGTTTCCTGCTCGACGCGTTGTGAAAATTCTCGCACAAAGTTTCTACGATAACACGCTGAGCGGACTCCGTCAACGCAACAAGCCCTTTGTAAGAGGAGAGTTAACAGGCGGAAGGGGGTCGGGCGACGAGGAGCTTCAAACCAGGACGATCCGCGCCGTTCGCTCCTCGAGCACGCGGCCGATTCGCGCCGCTGCTGCCTTCCGGACGCTCAGTTCTCGGCGGAAGCGAGACTCCTTTTCCTCCGCAACCGCGATCAGAAGTCCCCCCGAAGTCTGCGGATCGAGAAGAAGATCCACCAGATCCCGGTCCAGCGGACGCTCCATCGTCAAGAGCTCGCCCACGTAACGGCGATTCGTTTCCAGACCGCCGGTCAGGTAACCCTTGGCTTGGAGTCGTAAGGCCTCCGGTAACAAAGGCACTGCTTCGATCGAAAGCTCCAGGGCTGCGGAGCTGGCGCGGGCCATCTCTCCGGCGTGCCCCAGTAAACCGAACCCGGTGATGTCGGTGGCCGCGGAAACTCCCACTTCCTTCATCGCCTCCGAAGCGGATCGATTCAGGGTGACGAGATTCCGGTGCAGGGCGGAGCGTGCTTCCTCGCTGAGCTTCCCCTTCTTGAGGGCGGTGGCCAGCACACCCGTGCCGATGGGTTTGGTGAGATAGAGAAGGTCGCCGGGCCGGGCACCGCCATTGGTAACCAAAGCGCCCCGATTCACCCGGCCGGTCACCGCGTAGCCGAGCTTGATCTCGGGATCTTGGACGCTGTGCCCTCCCAGCAGCACCGCCCCCGCTTCGTGAAGCTTGTCGTGCCCACCGCGCAGCATGTCCGCCAAGACCTGGAAAGCCACGCCCTTCTTGGGAAAACCCACAATGGAGAGGGCGGTCATGGGAGCGGCGCCCATGGCGTACAGATCGGACAGCGAATTGGCTGCGGCGGCCGCTCCGTAGACGTAAGGGTCGTCTACGATGGGCGTGAAGAAGTCGACCGACTGAACGAGCGCATCGTCTCCATCCGGTCCATCGAGAAGGTACACTCCGGCGTCGCTGGCCCCTCGATAATCCGCCAGCACGCGAGGGTTCTCATTTTCCGGCAAATCTCCCAGAACCTGGAAGAGGTCCACAGGACTCAGTTTGGACGCTCACCCGGCGCAGGAGACGAGCTCGGTGAGTCTCTTGTCTCGCTTCATCCGGTTGATGACTGGCCTTCCAGCCCTTATCTTATTCCGAAAATTTTCTTCTTTTCTTCATGTATGGAGGTCGGCCGCGGCGATTCGAGCGCCTCGGCCGATGGCTGCTGGGTCATGGTCTGCATGGAGCAGAGCCCCTCGAACTGCGCGCCCTCCTCCACCACCAGCGTCTTGGTGTGGAGCTCGGCCTCCACGCGGGCGGTGCGGTGCAGCTCGACCCGCTCCCGGGCTCGTACCTTGCCTTGCACGCGGCCACTGATGAAGACCTGGTCCACGTCGATTTCCGCGTTCACGTCGGCGGTCTCTCCGATGACTAGGCTCTTGCCGGTGCGGACGGAGCCCTGGAATTTCCCGTCGATGCGGAGCGTTTCCTTGAAGTTCAGTTCTCCCGTCAGGTCGGTGTCGCGATCGAGAAAGCCGGAGAGATCCCCCGCCACTTCACCCTTCAGTTTCAATGTTGCCCCCTTTCCGGCGCACGCTGGTCGGATAGAAGATTCATCGGATGCGCGACAACTTCGCGCGGGCCCCGCGGAGCAGGATCTCGTAGAGGCGTCCCAGCTCTTCTTCGGAATGGTACGAGAGCTCGATCGTTCCCGAGCGTCCTTGGCGAAGGATCCGCACCCGTGTGCCGAGGACTTGCCGGAGCCGATCCTCTGCGGCACGCGTATTGGGATCGGAACGGACGGTCTTGGTCTTCTTCTTCTTCCCGGTGCCATGGCCTTCGGCGAGAAGGGACTTGACCCGCTGTTCGACCTCCCGCACCGAAAGCCCTTTCTCGATGACTTCCCGGGTCACCGTCAACTGCGCTTCTGCCCCCTCGAGCGCCAGAAGGGGTCGGGCATGACCGGGCGAGATCTGCTGCTGGGCGATGGCCTGTCGGATGGCGGCGGGAAGCCGGAGGAGGCGCAGCAGGTTCGCCACCGTGGAACGGTCCTTGGAAACCTTTTCCGCGATCTGCTCCTGGGACAATCCCAGCTCGCTCATCAGCCGCTGGTAGGCTCCTGCTTCCTCGATGGGGTTGAGCTCCTCGCGCTGGATGTTCTCGATCAGGGCTAACTCCAAGAGCTCGGTCTCCGGGACTTGTCGCACGACCACCGGAACCGTAGTGAATCCTGCCAGCCGCGCCGCTCTCCATCGACGCTCACCGGCGATGAGCTGGTAGCGAGTCCCCACCCGCCGCACCAGAAGCGGCTGTAGGAAGCCCTGCTTGGAGAGAGAATCTGCCAGCTCCTGAAGCGTCTTCTCCTCGACCTGCTGTCGAGGCTGGTAGGGATTGGGGTCGATGCGCTCGATCTCGACTTCGGCCCCATTCTCTCCGCCGCCGCCCCCCGGGCTCTCCGGAAGAAGAGCGGACAAGCCCTTACCGAGCGCTTTGCGTTTCATGCCCCAGAATCTCCTTGGTCAGGGACAGGTAGGCCTCTGCCCCCTTGGAGCGGATGTCGTAGAGGAGAATCGGCTGCCCGTGAGACGGGGCCTCCGCCAGCCGCACGTTCCGCGGAACGACGCTTTCGAAGACCACCTCGCGAAAATGCCCCCGCACATCATCGGTCACCTGCGCGGAGAGGTTGGTCCGCTCGTCGTACATGGTGAGCAGAATCCCTTCGATCGAGAGCCCGGGGTTGAAGCTCCCGCGCACGCGCTGGATGGTCGACATGAGCTCCATGACCCCTTCCAGCGCGAAGAACTCGCATTGGAGGGGGATGAGCACCGAGTCGGCCGCCACCAGGGCGTTCACCGTCAAGAGTCCCAAGGAAGGGGGACAGTCGATGAGGAGGTAGTCGTAGCTCGCGACCACCGGGGCGAGAACATCCTTCAGCCGGAACTCGCGCCGCGGCTCGCCCACCAGCTCGATCTCCGCCCCGGTCAGGTTTCGCTCGGAAGGGATGGCTTTCAACCTCTCGAGCATCGTGCCGACGATGATCTCCGCGACCGGCGTCTGCCGAATGAGGGCATCGTAGATGGTGCCGTTCCGGGACTCCGACCGGAGCCCCAGGCCGCTCGTCAGGTTCGCCTGAGGATCCAGGTCGACCACCAGGGTGCTCGCCTCCGCCGCGGCCAGGGACGATCCCAGGTTGATGGCGGTGGTCGTTTTTCCCACCCCGCCTTTTTGGTTCGCTATGGCGACGACTTTCCCCATGATGCAGAGGGCGACAGCATAGCATGAGGCTCGACGCGGCGGGGAAACTACCAGCACCCATGGCGCCCAGGAGATGATTGTTTCACGTGAAACTTGCGGCGCTCGTCTCTGACGGCTTCTCGAGCACGACCAGCCAGGCCTTGAGCCCGGGAGCGAGCGCCACCCGGGCCGCCCGACGCAGAGAGCCCTCCCGGTCGAAAAGCTCCTCGCTCCGCTTTAGCCCGGTGAAGAGAAGCAGCCTGCCCTCCGGCTCCAGCCAGTGGGCCATTTTTTGGAGCAACCGTTCGTTCAGTGCCAGCCCGCGGCTGGTGATCACCACAAAGGGCTCTTGAAGAGCGAAGTCTTCCCATCGGGACCGGATGACCCGCGACCCCGAAAGGCCCAGCCCGGCCAGCGCCTCCTCCAAGAAAACGGCCCGTCGGCGGTTCGGCTCAAGAAGCGTCCACCGATTCCCGGGGCGGACGATGGCCAGGGGGAGTGCCGGGCTTCCGCCTCCCGTGCCGATGTCGAGGACGGCTCCTTCCCTCCCGGGAAACCAGCGGGAGGCGTCGAGGGGCTCCGCCAGGTATCGTTGGAATCTCTCGTCGGCATCGCGAAAGCCCGACACGCCCAGGGCCCGATCCCAACCGGCGATCATCTGGTCCAGCCGCACCAGCTGGCCGATCTGACGGGTGGTCAGGGAGACCCCCTGACGCGCGGAGAAGGCGCGCAGGCGATTCTCTAGGCTGTCGTCCATGAAGATGGGGCGCGGTCGCCGGGAGGAAGCCGGCCGCTCAGCGCGGCTGCGGGAGAATGGTGATGCGCTTCAGGAAACCGTCGCCGTCGCTCGCCGTGGTGACCCCCTCCTGTTCCCCCACCGCCAGGTGCACGATGCGCCGCTCGTGGGGGTTCATGAGGCCGAGGACCTCCTCGCTGCCGGTGAGCCTCACGCGTTCCGAGACCTTTTGGGCGATCTGACGGAGCTCTTCCTCCTTCCCTTTGCGGAAGCCCTCGCAGTCCACCACCACGCGCCGCCCCTCCAGCCGAGAGCCGAAGATACGATTCAGCAGGTACTGGAAAGTGTCCAAGAGCTCCGCCCGGTCCTGGAGCACCTCGTCCCGGTCGGGCCCCCGCATCTCGACGACGACGTTCTCCTCGGTCGACGCGACCTCCACAGACAGATCGAGCCCCATGCCTTTCACCACCGCCACCTGGAAGGATCGGACCTCTTCTTCGATACTCATGCATCCGTCTCCATCTACCGCCTGCTAGGCCTCGACGTTCTTGGGCTGGCCGCTCCCCTTCTTCGTCTTCTTGCCTCCCGTCGACTCGCTATTCCGCAGCCGGTTGGTCACCGATTGCTGCACCAGGGACACCAGGTTGTTGACGAACCAGTACAGGACCAGTCCAGAAGGCGCCCAGGCCAGAATGAACACGAACACCACCGGCATGAACATCATGACCTTGGCCTGAACGGGATCGGCGCTGGTCTGGGGGCTCATCTTCTGGATGGCAATCTGACTGACACCCATCAGGATGGGCAGAACGAAAAAGGGGTCGAAACTAGAGAGATCTTGGATCCACAGCATGAAGGGCGCATGCCGGAGCTCAATCGATACCATGAGCAGGCGATAGAAGGCGAAGAAGAACGGGATCATGAGCAGCATGGGGAGACAGCCGGAGAGGGGCGAGACGTGGTGCTCGCGATAGAGGGCGTAGACCTCTTTGTTCATTTCCTGGCGCCGCGGGTCGGTCGGCTTGAGCTTCTTGTACCGCTCCTGGATGCGCTTTATCGTGGGGGCGAGCTCTTGCATCTTCCGCATGGAAACATAGCTGTGGTGTTTCAGCGGTATCAGGACCACGTTGATGGCGATGGTCAGCAAGACGATCGACCATCCGTAGTTGCCGACGTAACCATGGATCCACAAGAGCGCAGAACGCAGAGGTAGGGCCAGGTAGCGCATCCACCGTCCATAGTCGATGACGTTCTCTATCCCGGGACCGAGCTCGGCAAGGCGGTCTTGCTCCTTGGGGCCGATATAAAGCGTGAAGAGGAGCGGCGCGTTCGGCGCCTCGAGCGCCGCGGTGATGAAATCGCGGCGGCGTACATTCTCTTCTCCCACTTCCAGGGACTCCTTGCCGAGGCTCGCCGCGTACTTCCCCGACTCGGTCGGGACCATGAGTCCGGCAAAGTAATGCGCGGAGATCCCTACCAGCTGCACACCGACTGCCGCACCCTCGGCCTCTTCGATGTCATCGGCCGAGAAGAACTCCAACTCGCCACCCGCCGCGATGACGCCCCGGTCGGGCTGCACGTAGGTGCCCTCCCGGAACGCCTCTCCCACGCCCGGCCCATAAAGGATCTTCTTGCCGAGCTCATTGCCGGCCCGCTGGACCGAGACCTCCACCTGGAGTCGATAAGAGTCCCCAGAGAAACCCAGCTTCTTCCGAACCGAGAGCCCCTGCCCGTTGGCCCAGTCGAAGATCATCTCTCCCGACTCGCTGGCGGTCAGATCGAGCTGAGACGCGGAGGCCTCGAAGAGCGCGTTCTCCACCGCCGCGGTCCAAGCCGGGTCTTCTAGCTCCAATTCCAGGGGGACGGTGCCGAGCCTCTCGCTGGCCTCGATGGGGACCATCTCGAAGGGACGGCCCGACTCATCCGTGTACTCCTTGAGAACGAAGCTCTTGAGCTTCGCTCCCCGGTTCTCGAAGACCGCGTGATAGAGCGGCGTGTCGACCTCAATCGTTCTTTCCACCGTGTCTTGGCGCAGCTCCTCCGTCAGCGCGGTCGGCGTGGCGGACGGTGGGCCTTCCGGAATCCCTACACCTGCCTGCGGCAAAGGAGCCGGCAAAGCCGGAGGGGGAGGTTGGACATCCTCCACTCCGGCGGCGGGCGGTTCCAGCGGTTGGCGTGGCGTGGGTGAGAAGAACCGCAAATAGAGCGTGAAGACCAGGAACGACAGCGCGAACGCCATCAGGATGCGTTTTTCCATTGAGATCCCTAAGGAACCGGGTCGATGCCTCCCGCGGTGAACGGGTGACAGCGCCCGAGTCGGGCAAGCATCATCCACAGACCCCGGAGGGCGCCGTACCGTGACACGGCCTCCACGGCATAGGCGGAGCAGGATGGTACGAAACGGCAGCTGCCGCGAAACAGCCAGGAAAACGAAACGCGGTACACCCAGATGACTGTCAGGAGCAACCGGGAGAGGAGAAGCCGATCAAACGTCTTCAGGATGGCGCCCGCCCTCCTCGAGAGCTCGGCCCACCCCGCGGACATAGGCTTGGTCAATCTCCCCGAAGCTTGCTTCGATGATAGCGGTTCTCGCAATGAGGACGACATCCGCGGCTACTGCCTGGCGCGGTCTGTTTCTTCGAAAAACCTCCCGCAGCCGCCGCTTCGCCCGGTTTCGACGGGTGGCACCCCCCACGCGTCGGCTCGCGACCACCCCAAGCCGGAGTGGGCCGCTTTGGTAGAACAAGAAATAGCCCACGAAGAAACGACCGGGGACACGCCGTCCTTTCGCGTAGACTTTGTCAAAATCCGCCTTCCGCCTCAATCGCTCCAGGCGGCAGGGCTGCTGGCTAGAGTGGTCTGAAAACCCGTGGATCTTCACCCAGTCAACCGATGTCTACCCTTACGCCGACGGCGAGCGAGGACCGCCCGGCCTCCCGGGGTGCGCATACGGATCCGAAAACCATGGGTCTTCTTTCGCCGCCGCCGGTTCGGTTGGAATGTCCTCTTCATCGTCTTGTCTTCCCTCTCGTCGCCCCACCGATCCCAGATCCGTCTTACGCCACCCGAATCCACCGGGACGAAAATCGCCCACGGGCCAAAACAGCCATGCTACCTTTGCTAACTCCGCCTGTCAACACGCGACGGCGCGCGGCCTGATGACCGCTCCTCATCTCACAATCCTGACGTGCGCCCCTCAGAATTTCCCTGCGGCGCGCGCAATAGATTTTTCTTGTCGGACTCGATCCCTTGTGCTAAAGTTTGCCGCTCGTCCGGTAAAAAAATCGCCAATCGCTTCAGTAGCGAGGTCAGCGGATGTACTTCTTTTCAACACCTGTGGAAAAAACTGTGCAAAACGCCGCCTCCCTCACCTCCGCGCTCATCCGCCAAGCCCTTTCGGCGATCCAAATAAGCCTGTTGTTTACAGTGAGATAGTCGGAATGGATCTTTGGGAAAAAACTCTCGCCAGAATTGAGTCGAAGGTAAACCGCCACAGTTTCAATACTTGGTTCCGCCCCACGCGGCAACTTAGAGAAAGCGACAACACCTTAGCGATTCAGGTCCCCAACGCACACTTCCGTGACTGGTTGACCAAACATTACACGGGAGTCATTCATG
>DATDRI010000115.1:0-3116 GCA_035291825.1 Vicinamibacteria bacterium
CGGTCTCTTATGTCCATTGGCTCATGGATCGAGATCGAAAATCGACTGGCCTCAAGTCGCTGCAAGGAAAGATCTGGGAGGAAGGCTATCGATGCGGCGAGCTTCGCGGTGAAGTTTATGCCGACGTGCCGCCGGCCCTCGAGCGATGGCGTGAACAAGGGAAGAGAATCTGCATCTACTCCTCGGGAAGCGTGTTGGCGCAGAGGCTCCTGTTCTCGCGCTCGTCGGCGGGCGATCTGACGCCCTTCATCGAGGCCTACTTCGACACTACCACCGGACCCAAGAAGGAAGCAGAGAGCTACCGCAAAATCGCCGCCGCCCTATCGCTGCCTCCATCGGCTATCGTCTTCCTCTCCGACGTTGTGGCCGAGCTCGACGCCGCAAGGGCAGCCGGCATGAAGACAGGCCTCTGCGTACGGGAAGGAGTTTCGGAATTCTTGGAGCATCCTGCTTTCACCGGTTTCGACCAGCTGGAAATCACTCCATGAGCCTTAGGTCCCTCTCCCCCCGGGAAAGAACCTCTCAGAAACTTGACAGGGGCGGTGCGGGCGGCTAGAAAGGGCCGAGCGCTCTCACCCCATGATGGAGATCTCTTGAGCAAAGCAGCTTCCTCTACACCGGAGCCCCAGGCGGGTCTAGGCCTGAGCCAGCGAAAGACCCAAATCCTGGAGAAGGCCGCTCACCTGTTCTGTGTGAAGGGCTATGACTCCACCTCGATGAGCGACATCGCCGACGCGGTCGGCATCACCAAGGCCGGACTCTACTACTTCGTCGATGGAAAGGAGCACCTGCTCTACCTCATTACCGACCATGGCCTGGATCTGCTCGAGGAAACGGTAGTGAAGCCCCTGGAAGGCATCCAAGACCCCAAGGAGCTCCTTCGCCAGTTGATAGCGAATCACGTGCACATGGTCATGCACCGCCCGCGCGAAGTGACCATCATCCTGCACGAGCGTACCGGCCTGACCGGGGAGTACCGAGAGAAGATCCTCAAACGGAAAAAGGCCTACATCAATCTCGTTCGCAATGCCCTCATCCAACTTCAGAGAGACGGAATAGCGCGACCCGTCGATCCTACTGCAGCCACCTTCTTCCTTCTCGGCTCCATGAATTGGGTCTACCAGTGGTACAAAAAGGACGGTACGCTCAGCGAACAGGACCTGGTTCGCAACTTCACCGATCTCTTCGCCAGAGGCTTCTTGACCGAAAGCCTGTAGTGCCGACCGCCCTGAGCGGCCTAGTTCGAGCGACTTCGCCGCTTCGATTGACTCTGCGCCGTCAGCTCGATGAGCTCGAGCAGCTGATCTTGAAGGTCGGTATTCCCAATCCTTCTCCAACTGGCCAGCAGGTTCTCCTCCTCCTCGTTCTCGGCGAGGGGCTTGCGGATCCGGCTATCGGGGATCAAGTCGGAGACGGTCACCGAAAGAACTTTGCTGATTTTCCGCAGCCAGTCGAGAGAGATTCTGCGCCGACCCTGCTCGAAATTGGACAGGGCAGAGGCAGACAGTCCGGCCTTCCTGGCCAACTCCTCCTGGAGCAAACTCTTTTTCAGACGTAGCTCGCGGATCCTCCGTCCCACTTCCACATGCATTTCTTGCTGCACCTTCGCTTCCGTTGTCGCCTGCATCGTCTTGCTCCTCTTAGACTTCATGATCTGAACAGCTCCCGAATCTTAATCCAGCCGCCGAGGCATGGGAAGTGCGGTCCGGCGGTCGGGGTCGCTTCTCTCGGAAACGTCCCTTCAGGAGGAGTGAGCCGGCGAAGGCTCGGCCGTCCCGAGAGGCAGGTCTCCCCGCTCCCCATAGCGTTCAAACATTTTTCCCCAAGGAGTTTCCATGAAGCGCGCCACCCGGGCGCGGCCCACGAAGGGATACCAGTACCAGTCGTGGTAGGCCCAGGAAGCCACATAGGCCCAGACCACCAGAGGCGTGCGCAGCAGCAGGTTCTCCAGAGGTTTGAAGAGCCCGTGATAGATGGCGTGCTGTCCGCGGCTGGCGAACGTATCACCGCGGTTGAATCCCCAGTTGATCTCCGCGATGTCCTCTCCTACGATCTCGATTTCCTTCGGGTCACCTACTCCCAATCCCCTCTCGTGAGCCGCCCGGATGAAAGCGAGGCCAAGGGGATCGAAACCCATGATCTTGGCCGCCACCGCGTCGATGGCAACCTGATCGGCGGAAGCCAGAATGAGATTCTTGATATGAATGTCCATGCACCGGGGGCCTGGACCGCTACCCGCCACCGTGCCGTCCATCACCGCAAAGAGTCCTGAGTGGATTTCCTTCTGGATCATGAGCAGATCGGCGAGCGTCTCGTGGATAACGGAGTGCGTCCAGTGACGCTTCTCGTTCAACAGGCCACCGAAAGCGTTCTTCATGGCGCCGGTCATGGTGGTAAACACGTGCGTCTTCATGGTCGGAAGGTGCACGATATTCTCCCCGATCAACCGCTTGGGGATGTAGATCCCCTGCGGGTAGACCTCGTGCAAAACCCGCGTCTTGCCTTTGGGCTGGTAGACCGTCCAGTCCTCGGAATTCTCGTAGAGATGAATGTTCCGAAGGCCGTATCGTTCCACCACCACCTTGTGTCGATTCTTTCTCTCTCCCATCCGGGCACTGACCACCACCGTGCGGTTGTGGCAGGCGTGCAGCAATTCGCGCTGGTAACCGTCGGCCAGTAGGGTGCGAATGACCCCTTCCAGCTGCCAGGGCGTGGTCGAGCAGGAAGGGTAGAACTTGCCCCAGGAGATATTGATCTTGAGCGCCGTATCCTTATGCTTCGGAAGGGCTTCCTGGTACCCAGCCATTCGCATCGCCCGGCCGTAGTCCTCGAAGACGGTCTCCGGCTGGGTCCGGATCACGGCCACCTTGGAACGCATCACTCGGGTCTTCCTCCTTGCAGAAACGCCATTATGCCACAGGGCCCGGCGCCCTATGGCGTCCCGGCGAATCTGCGCTATAATATTGGGTTCTGAACAAGGATAGGTGTCAGTCTTTTTTCGTAGTCCGAGATTAGGAGGTCTTCCCAGTGGCAGCATCGGAAACAGGTTCTTTATTCCTGACCGTGAACATCGCTTCCCTGCGCGCCCGCCAGCTCATGCAAGGGGCGGCGCCGCT
>DATDRI010000116.1:0-5538 GCA_035291825.1 Vicinamibacteria bacterium
AGCAGATCCCGCGCTTCGCCACCCGAGGCGGCCACCACGGCGATACGCCGGCTGAGGTGTCTTCCCCCGCGAAAGGCGAAGGCGATCCATTTTCCGTCGGGGGACCACCGGGGATCTTCCTCGTCCAACGGGTCTTCCGTCAGTCGAAGCGCCTCGCCGCCCTCGGCGGGAGCGACCCCGACATCCCAGCCGCTATGGCCTCCGGGCTGTCGGGAAAGGAAAGCGATCTGCTTTCCGTCGGGAGACCAGCGAGGTCGGCGATGGTCGGCCTCACCACGGGTCACTTGGCCGACCGGCTCCTTCCCCGGCTCGGCGACGAAGATGTGCCATGGCCCGGTTTGATTGGAAGCGAAGGCGACTAGCTTTCCGTCCGGCGACCAGTGGGGCTCGAGGTAGCGATCCTCTCCCTGTGCCACCGACACGCCGGGCTCGTCCGGTTGCTCGATGACCCAGATTCCCGACACGCCGGTGAGGGAGATGGCCATGGCGGCTCGCCGCCCGTCCGGGGCCAGATCGAACTCCCGAACGACCGGAAGGCGGACGATTCGTTCAACGGAGAGCAGCTCCAGCGGCTCGACCTTTTGTGGCGTTTGCGGCGTTGGCGTCGTTTGCGGCGAGGCCTGCAGAACGGCGGCCGCCATGAGCGGGCAGAGGAGCAACCACCAGAGCATGGGGCGATCCTAGCATCTCCAGGACGGCGTCGGCCTCATCGATGAAAGAGGCAAGTAGTATAATGTCAGGTATCCCTTGCGTATTCTCGAATCGCCCATGGAATCCATAGATTTCGAGACCCGTCCCAGCCAATACCGCCATCTGAAGCTCACCATCGACGGAGCGGTGGCGACGGTGACGCTCGATATCCAGGAGGGTGGCGGGTTGCGCCCTGGATATCAGCTGAAGCTCAATAGCTACGACCTGGGAGTCGACATCGAGCTGGCCGATGCCATCGAGCGCCTGCGCTTCGAGCATCCCGAGGTGAAGGTGGTGGTGATACGGAGCGGGAAAGAGCGGATCTTTTCGGCCGGGGCGAACATCTACATGTTGGCGAGCTCGTCTCACCCCTACAAAGTCAATTTCTGCAAGTTCACCAACGAGACCCGCCTAGCCATGGAAGAGGCCAGCCGGGAAAGTGGGCAACACTATATCGCCGCGCTCAATGGCATTTGCTCCGGTGGCGGCTACGAGCTGGCGCTGGCCGCCGAGGAGATTCTCCTGGTGGACGATGGCAATGCGGCCGTTGCGCTGCCCGAGGCACCGCTGCTCGGAGTATTACCGGGGACGGGAGGGCTGACCCGTCTGGTGGACAAGAGGAAGGTGCGCCGCGACCGGGCGGACGTTTTCTCGACCTTGGTGGAGGGGATCAAAGGCAAACGCGCCGTCGAGTGGGGATTGGTCGATCGTCTGGTGCCCCGCAGTCAGTTCGACGAGGCGATCGGCGAGCGAGCCCGCCAGCTCGCCGAGGCAGCGCTCTGTTCCGGGGAGGAGCGCGGTATCGAGCTCGGGCCGCTCGGCGCCCGGCGGACGGAGAACCGGCTCGAGTACCCACACGTCACCGTCGCCATCGATCCCGAGCGCCGTATCGGGGAGCTCACGGTGCGGGGACCGGAGGATGCTCCACCCGCTTCAGCGGATGCGCTCCACCGAGCGGGTAGCGACTTCTGGTCTCTGGCCGTGGCGCGCCAGCTCGACGACGCGCTCTGCCATTTGCGGTTCAACTACGAGACCGTCGGCCTCATCCTCTTGAAGACCCGCGGGAGCCCGGAGGCGGTCCTCGCCTTCGATGAGGCCCTGGCTCGTCTCGCCGAAGACTGGTTGGCGCGTGAGATCATCCTGAAACTGCGGCGCGTCTTCAAACGGCTGGACGTGACGGCGCGGAGCTTCTTTGCCCTCATCGAGCCAGGCTCCTGTTTCGCGGGAAGTCTCTTCGAGCTCGCCCTCGCCGCCGACCGGAGCTACATGCTGGCCGGAGCCTCGCCGCCGGTCCGCATCGGCCTCGGACCGTTGAACGCCGGCCTGCTCCCCATGGCCAACGGGCTCTCTCGCCTGGAGACCCGCTTTCTTCACGATCCGACGCGAGTCCAACGCACTTTGGGCCACCACGATCTCTTCGACAGCGAGGAAGCGGTGGAATATGGCCTGGTGACCTTCGCCCCCGACGAGCTCGACTGGGACGACGAAGTGCGCATCGCCATCGAAGAGAGAGCCGGGTTCTCGCCGGACGCCATGACCGGCATGGAAGCCTCCCTTCGTTTTCCCGGCCCGGAGACCATGGAGACCAAGATCTTTGGACGGTTGTCTTCCTGGCAGAACTGGATCTTCCAACGCCCCAACGCGGTGGGCGAGAAGGGAGCCCTTAGCCTCTACGGCAAACCGAGCCTGCCGGAGTTCGACTGGAGGAAAACCTAAAGTGTCGGAGCTCGACGAAAAGATTCCGAACAACGTCCATCTTTCTCAAGACCCCAAGCTCAAGCGGGCTCTCGAGAAATGGCAGCCCAATTTCATCGAGTGGTGGATGGACATGGGGCCGGAAGGTTTTCAAACCGATGAGATCTATCTCCGAACCGCCGTGTCGGTCGAGCCGGATGGTTGGGCGCACTTCGATTACACGCGCATGCCGGAGTACCGCTGGGGTATCTTTCTCGCACCTTCCGCCGGGGATCGCCGCATCGGGTTCGGTGACTTGGAGGGTCAGCCCGCCTGGCAGAGCGTCCCCGGTGAGTTCCGCACGCAATTGAGGCGCCTCATCGTCACCCAGGGTGATACCGAACCGGCCAGCGTCGAGCAACAGCGCCGGCTCGGGAAAACCGCTCCCAGCGTTTACGACCTGCGGAACCTCTTTCAGGTGAACGTGGAAGAGGGGCGGCATCTCTGGGCGATGGTCTATCTCCTTCATTCGTATTTCGGCCGCGATGGGCGAGAGGAGGCGGAGGGGCTCTTGGAGCGCCGCAGCGGGAGTCCCGACAAACCCCGTTTGCTAGGTGCCTTCAACGCTCCCTGTGACGACTGGCTGAACTTCTATATGTTCACCATGTTCACCGACCGCGACGGGAAGTTTCAGTTGTCGGCCCTGTCGGAGAGCGGATTCGACCCGCTCTCCCGCACCTGCCGCTTCATGCTGACCGAGGAGGCGTTCCACATGTCGGTGGGAGACACCGGAGTGGGACGCATCGTCGAGCGTACCGCCCAGCTCCTGCGAGACGGTAAAAAGGATGTAAGGCGAGAAGGGGCGATCGATCTTCCCACCATCCAGAAGTATCTCAACTTCTGGTTCAGTATCTCCCTGGACTTGTTCGGCGGTGAGGTCTCCACCAATGCCGCGCAGTTCTTTGCCGCGGGCTTGAAGGGACGGCACAAGGAAGAAAATTACGCCGATCACAAGGCGCTCGACGGCGTGTACCCCATGGACTTGATGGAGAACGGGAAGCTCACCCGTTCCGAGGTGCCCCTGCGCAACGCCATGAACGAGGTCCTGAGAGATGCCTATGTAGAAGATTGCCAGAAGGGCGTGGATCGCTGGAACCGCATCCTGGCACAGCACGAGCTGTCGGATCGGTTATCGCTTCCCGACCGGCGCTTCAATCGCCAGATCGGGGCGTTCGCTGGTGGTCGTTTCGATCCATCCGGGGGAATGATCTCTGAAGAGAGTTGGCGGACGGGAGTGGACGCGTGGCTACCCACCGCCGCCGATCGAGCTTACCTCGCGAGCTTGATGAAGCCGGTTTTCCAGCCGGGCAAGATCGCCAACTGGATCGCTCCTCCTCCATCCGGTGTCAAGGGGAAGCCGTTCGACTTCGAGTACGTGAGAAAAGCTTGAGGAGCGCCATGTCGTCCTTCAAGGGCAGGTGACGGTGGCCAAGCACGTCTTCCTGGCGGGCGCGGCGCGGACTCCCATCGGGAAGTTCGGGGGCGCACTGACCCCGCTGCAGGCCGCCGACCTGGGTACCTTCGCCGCGCGGGCCGCCCTGGCGCGAAGCGGTACCCCCGGCGAGGCCGTCGACGAGGCCATCTTCGGCAACGCTCGCCAGGCGGGCGTTCGACCCAACGTGGCGCGCCAGATCGCTCATCGGGCGGGTGTGCCGGACCCCACTCCCGCCTACACCATCAACAAGGCCTGTGGGTCCAGCCTCAAGGCCATCATGAACGCCTACGGAGCCATCGCCTTGGGAGATGCCGACGTCGTTTTGGCGGGTGGGACCGAAAGCATGAGCAACACACCCCATCTTCTTCTCGGGGCGCGATGGGGCTACCGGCTCGGTCATGCAGAGGTGGTGGACGCCATGTATCGAGACGGTTTTCTCTGCCCGCTCTGCGAGCAGTTGATGGGAGAGACGGCGGAGAACCTGGTCGATCGTTACGGCATTTCGCGAGAAGACAGTGACCGCTACGCGGCACGCAGTCAACAGCGCTGCGAAGCGGCCCGAAGGTCGGGGCGCTTCCAAGACGAGATCGTTCCGGTGGAAGTGCAGGGACCCAAGGGGCAGACGGTCGCGGTCTCCGAGGACGAGCACCCCCGCGACGGCGTCACCGCGGAGAGTCTCGCCAAGCTGCCGCCCGTTTTTCGCGAGGGTGGCACCGTGCACGCCGGCAACTCTTCCGGAATCACCGACGGCGCCGCGGCGGTCGTCGTTCTGAGCGAAGAGAAAGTCCAGGAGCTGGGTGTGGAGCCCATGGCGCGCATCGTGGCCTACGCCTCGGCGGGAGTCGATCCCGCCATCATGGGGATCGGGCCGGTGCCGGCGGTCGAGGAAGTGCTCGCCAAGGTTGGCCTGGAGTTGGCCGACATCGATCTCATCGAGTTGAACGAGGCGTTCGCCAGTCAGGTTCTGGCCTGTCACCGGGAGCTCGGCTTCGATCTCGAGCGGGTGAACGTGAACGGAGGAGCGATCTCTCTCGGTCACCCCATCGGGGCCACCGGGGCGAGGATCGTGGTCACCTTGCTGCACGAGATGAAGAAACGGCGGGTGCGCCGAGGCCTGGCCACCCTGTGCATCAGTGGGGGTTTGGGTTTGGCCTTGCTGGTGGAGAGCGTGTGAACAAGGCGATGAGCTGGCAACACGTGAGATTCGACGTGGTCGACGAGATAGCCACGGTGACACTCGATCGACCGAAGCAGCTCAATGCCCTTTTCGGTACGATGCGGAACGATCTGCAAGAAGCCATCGCCATGGCGCTGGGCCGGGCGCGTGTCCTGATCATCACCGGAGCCGGGGAGGCGTTCTGCAGCGGGGGCGACGTGAAGTACATGGCGGAGCTGCGGCGCCAAGGTGACACCAAGGAGGCCAGGGAGCTCTTGGAGTCGGGGCGGCGGGTGGTAGAGCTTCTCCGGGGGATGCCGCTACCCACCCTGGCGGCGATCAACGGGGTCGCCGCCGGCGCGGGATTGAGCCTGGCGCTCGCCTGCGATCTGCGCATCGCATCCAAGAAGGCCCGCCTCGGCGCCACGTTCTCGCGGGTGGGTCTCCACCCCGATTGGGGGAGCAGCTTCTTCCTTCCTCGACTGGTGGGAACGGGCGTCGCCTGCGAGATGATTTTCACCGG
>DATDRI010000117.1:0-3804 GCA_035291825.1 Vicinamibacteria bacterium
CTGGGCGATCGCGCCGGCGAGACCGAAGTCACTCTCCTGGAACTTGGTCACATGATCTCGAACGTCGGCGCGGAGCGTCACCCGTCCGATATTGCCCTTGAGGCCGCCGCCGAAGTTGAAGCCGAGTTTGTTCACCGTCGCTAATCTCACGTCGGTGAGGCCGATGGAGTCGACTTCACCGCCGAAATCGAAGCTCTGCAGTCCGGCTCCCCCCGTCACGAAGGGCGAGACGGCCCAGGGTAAGATAATCACAAGGGCGTTGGCATCCAGATACATCACGCGGGTGTCGATCTCGAAGAGATCATCCTCCACCACCGCGCTCAAGCCGTTGGGGCTGTAGCCAAAGCTGCCTTCGACCGCGAAGGGATACCCGAACCAGCCGACGCGACCACCGTAGATCGCTCCGTCTTGGAAGGAGCTGGTGACATCTCCTTGCTGCAGGGCATTAAGATCTCCGCCTAGTAGTCCGCCGATGAAGAAAGTGGCCTCGCCTTCCGCGGCGGCGGGGGGAGTGGCCGCCAGTAGAGGGAGGATACCGAAGGCAGCTATTCTCAGCGGTCTCAAAGTGCGAAAGGAGTTCATCCCATCTCCCCGTTCGATCACTCTTCCGCGGCGTCCCGGAGGATTCCATCGACACCGATCCTCGCAAGTATCCCTACCGCTCGCCAAAAGTCAAAGGGTAGGATTGCTTTTCCGCGCTGGCAAGAATACCCTTTGCAGAGAGATCCCCTCTTCGGGAGGTCCATGCCATGAGAAAGCGGAGTCCTTACATCCTTCTGCCGTTTGTGGCGGTCGTTGTTGCCGGGGCATGGCAGGGATCCTCGCTTTCGGCCAAGATCTGGATCGACAGACCGCTGGAGTTCGAGGAGCTCCTGAGGAACGGCGAGATCGTTTCCGTGGAAGATGTCGGAAGTGGGCGTAACAATCCTAAGCGGGTGACCGTGAGAGAGGGGGAGCGGACTCACCGAGCCATTTGGAAACCCATCCAGCGCGGTCGCCAGGAGTGGGGATGGGAGAGCTACCAGGCTGAAGTCGCCGCCTACCAGCTGGATCGCCTCCTGGAACTGGGTATGGTGCCTCCCACCGTTGTCCGGGAGATCGATGGCGAGAGGGGATCACTCCAGCTGTGGGTCGATGGATGCAAGCTCTATCAGGACGTGCAGGATCAGGCTCCACAGACAGAGGAGTGGGAAAAACAGGTCTCTCACATGAGACTCTTCGACAGTCTCATCAGCAACGGCGATCGGAATGCCAGAAACTTCATGGTGGATGGGAAGTGGAACATCGTTCTCATCGATCACTCCCAGGCTTTCCTGAGCACCGAGGAGTTGGAAAGTGCCGTCGGGAAACTACCGGAGCGATTTGACCGCGAACTGGTGGAGAAGATGCGGGGGGTGGACTCCATGAGCCTCGAGTTGCGCTTCGATCGTTTGCTGATGCGCCCTCAGGTGGAAGCCATCGCGGCACGGCGGGACGCCCTTCTCGACTATCTGGAAAAGGCCGTTGCCGAGAGGGGCGAGGCGAGCCTCTTTTACTGAGTCCACGTCGGTGCACCGGATAGCACTCGATACTACTCGTGCGGCGGCTTTGCACACCTGCGGCTGAACGACATTCCGGGCATCTACGGACCTTGCGCGGACCAAAGCTGAATCCGGCCTTGGCGCCGGTCCAGACCACTGGCTATGATGTAGGGCTGGACGCCCGCCGTGACTCACGAAAAAGGCACGCTCGACGATCTCCGAATCGACCGCCAGGTCGCCGCCGCCCCTCCTACCCGTCTGTGGCTGTGGGCCGCGATCCTGGCGGCGGTGATCCTGGCGGCCGGTCTAGGCTGGCGGCTCGCTCGCCCTGCGGCGGCCGAGGTGGTGACGGTGGTTGCCCAGGAGGCGGAGAGCGGCGAAGGCCAGACGGTCTTGAACGCGTCGGGTTACGTGACGGCGCGGCGCCAGGCGACCGTATCTTCCAAGGTCACGGCGAAAGTGGTGGAAGTTCTGATCGAAGAAGGCATGGAGGTCAAGGAAGGTCAGGTTCTGGCGCGCCTCGATACAACGAACGTCGACGCCAGCTTCCGCCTGGCGGAAGCCGAGCTCCGGGCGGCCCGCACCGCGCTGGAAGAGACCCGGGTGCAACTCCACGAGGCGGGGCTCAATCTGGAGAGAGCCAAGGCACTGGTGGAAGAACAGGTGGTAAGCCAAGCGGAGCTCGATCGCGTGCAAGCGGCCACCGACGCTCTCGAGGCACGACTGGAGCGACAGCGCCAAGAAGAGCTGGTGGCGGAGAGCCGCTTGGCGGTCTGGAAGCAGCAGCTCGAGGACACCATCATCCGCGCGCCCTTCGGTGGGATCATCACCACCAAGAACGCGCAGCCGGGTGAGATGATATCGCCGGTGTCAGCGGGAGGAGGGTTCACCCGCACCGGGATCGGAACGGTGGTCGACATGAGCTCCCTCGAGATCGAGGTCGACGTCAACGAAAGCTATATCCATCGTGTCACGCCCGGGCAGGGCGTGGAGGCCACGCTCGATGCCTACCCGGACTGGAGGATTCCAAGCCACGTCATCGCCATCGTGCCCACCGCCGATCGCGATCGTGCCACGGTACGCGTGCGGATCGGATTCGACGAGCTCGGTCCCCGCATCCTTCCCGACATGGGGGTGAAGGTGGCCTTCCAGAGTGGTGAAGGGGAACAAACCAGCGGCAGCGTGGTAAAGATTCCTAAAGACGCGATTGCGCGCGATGGGGAGCGCGACGTCGTGTTCGTGGTGCAAGAGGGACGTGCCGAGCGGCGCGCCGTGAACGTGGGCAACACCGAGGGCGAGACGTCGGTGGTGCTCTCGGGAATCACGCCCGGGGAGAGAGTGGTGGTGGAGGGTCCAGACGACCTGGCGGACGGAGACCGGGTCGAGGAGCGTAGGCGATGAGCGGGGCCGACGGTAATCTGGTTCACGTGGACGGAGTGAGCAAGTTCTTCCGCAGAGGATCGGAGGAGATCCACGTCTTGGAAGGGCTCGATCTGCAGGTTCCGGAAGGGGACTTCCTGGCGCTCATGGGCCCCTCGGGCTCGGGCAAGAGCACGCTCTTGAATCTGATCGGAGGGCTCGACCGCCCTAACAAGGGAGAGGTCACCGTCAATGGTGAGCGTATCGATCGACTGTCGGAACGAAAGCTCGCCGCCTGGAGAGCGCGGCATGTGGGACTCGTCTTCCAGTTCTATAACCTCCTCCCGGTCTTGAGCGCGGCGCGCAACGTCGAGCTGCCGCTCCTCCTCACCCATCTATCCAAGGCGGAGCGCAGGAAGCACGTGGAGTCAGCCCTGGGGGTGGTCGGCCTGTCCCATCGGATGCGACATCTACCCGGGGAGCTCTCCGGCGGCGAGCAGCAGCGGGTGGGCATCGCCCGCGGCATCGTCACCGACCCGACATTGATACTGTGCGACGAGCCGACCGGCGATCTGGATCGGAAGTCAGGTGACGAGGTCCTCGACCTCCTGCAGGCTCTCAATCGGCAGCACAAGAAAACGATCATCATGGTGACCCACGATCCCCATGCCGCGGCGTGGGCCTCCCGCCGCCTCTATCTCGACAAAGGCCAGCTCAGCACGGAGCCGGTTGTATGAAGTTCGGGGGTCTGGTCTGGGCCAATCTGAGGCGGAGGAAGATCCGCACGCTGCTTACGCTCCTTTCGATTCTGGTCGCCTTCGTCCTATTCGGATATCTCTCCGCCATCCGTCAGGCTCTGGCGCAGGGCGTGGACGTTGCCGGCGCGGATCGCCTGGTGGTCCGGCACAAAGTCTCCATCATCCAG
>DATDRI010000118.1:0-3164 GCA_035291825.1 Vicinamibacteria bacterium
GTTCCTGGGCGGACCCATTGATCTCCGCTGACCGTGGTGATCCCGACCAGGTCGATCTGGGGAGCCATGAGGAGCATCAGGAGCGAGAGAAAGTTCGTCCCTTGCGGGCCGGCGCTATCCTGATCGGCGAGGACCTTCATCGTCCCCTGCCTCGCCGAAGCGCGGGGAACAACCGCCAACAGCAAGACAAGAACGAACCACCGAAAAATCCTTTTCATCTTTCCTCCGAAGAGCAAGTCTATCATATGGTTGCACTTGCGAATGCGGGCGGCCTGGGGACGGACGGAACCGAGTCAACCTTTTCCTCCCCTCTCTCGTCTAAGTCAAGGAAGGGAGCGGCAGACGTTCACCATGAGCTGAGCGGTCATTCGTCGAGTCTCACTTCCCGAACGGCTATGCTAGCGTCCATGCAAGACCTCCGAGACACCGCCGGCGAGTCAGCACGGCCCTCTCCGATCTCTTCGGACAAAGGAGAGGCGCGAGCCGAAGAGGCGACTCTGGTAGCCCGATGCCAGAAGGGGGACATGGACGCCTTCCAAACTATTTACCGACGGCATAGCGCCGGCGTCTACAACCTGGTGTTCCGAATGGTGGGCAATCTCACCGAGGCGGAAGACCTCGTCCAGGAGGTCTTCCTTCAGGTCTACAACAAGCTTTCCAGCTACCAGGGTCGGGCGGCCCTCGGAACGTGGTTACACCGGTTGGCAGTCAACCGATGCCTGGACCACCTGCGGAGCGGGGCGAGCCAGAAACAATCCTTGACCAAGAGCTTCGAGGAGAACCGGCATCTCGTTCCTGCTCCCCGGAGAACCTGGCATCGGCTCGATCTCGAGAAGGCGATCGTGCAACTGCCCCACTCGTATCGAGCCGCCTTCGTTCTCCACGACGTGGAAGGATGGGGCCACCGAGAAGTGGCGGAGATGCTGGGTGTGGCGGAGGGCACTTCCAAATCGCTCGTCCACAAGGCGAGGCTGAAGCTTCGCGAGCTCCTTACGCCCACCCCGGTAGGAGAAAAGTCGTGACGGAAGATCGTTTCCAAACCAAGCTCGGGGATTACCTTGACGGCTCGCTGGGCGATCCCGAGCGCCGTGAGGTCGAGGCGCACGTGGAGAGCTGCGAGTCGTGCGGAGTCATGGTGAGGGATCTGACCGCCATCAAGAAGGCGGCAGCATCCCTGGACCGGCTGCCCCCTCCCGAGAGCCTGTGGACGCGGATCGAGGATTCCCTACCGGAACGAGCCATCCCATCGTCATCCGCGCTGCATTCGGCCACCCACGTGTGGGCCCTCGCCGCCACTCTGCTCATTCTATTGGTTGGGCTCTTCGTTATGTACGGACTCCAGCTCCTTTCCGACCCCACGCCCCCCGAAGGCAGTCCGGAGTGGGTCTCCGCGGAGCTCCACCTCGCCGAAGAGCACTATCAGAACGCCATCCGGGGCTTGGAAGCAATCGTGGAAGGAGATCAGTCCACCCTCGATCCCGAGGTCATGGCGGTTCTCAGGCGGAACCTCACCCTGATCGAAGACGCGATCGGTGAAAGCCGCACGGCGGCCCGCCAGGAGCCCGCCAATGCGGCGGCCGGGGAGAGTCTCCTGGCCGCCCTGCGGCGGAAAGTGAGTCTTCTTCAAAACACCGTCCTACTGATCAACGAAGTCCGAAAGGGTCGAGGCGAGAACGCGCTGGGTGTCATAGACAAGATGCGCGAGTCTGAAAACCCGAATGGCAGCAACCCCAGTTGAAAGAGTCGACAAGAAAAGTGAGAGACAAATGAAAGCAACTATCCGCAAGACCCTTGGCGTCGTTCTGGCGGCGTTATTCGTCGCCTCGCCCCCCGCCCCCGCCGCGACGGCGGAGGGGGAGCGTGCCGCTCTTCGGTTCCCTCAAGAAGAGCACTTCTCTCGCGCTTTGCATGTCGGTGAGTCCGGCGTGTTGGATCTAAGCAATGTTTCCGGCAATATCACGATTCGTGGCGCGCCGGGCGGTGAGATCCAGATTGAGGCCCAGAAGATCGGCAATCCCTCTTCAGTGGACATCGAAGTGAGCCAGACGGGCGATCGCGTGCGAGTCGAGACAGAATACCGGGAGGGAACGAACCAGCGCGTTTCCGTGGATTTCAGCATCACGGTTCCCTACGGAACCGCGGTCTCCGCGAAGTCGGTTTCCGGTGATGTGGAAGTTCATGATGTTCGCGGAGAGACGCACGCCGAGTCGGTGAGTGGCGACGTCACGCTCACTCAAGTGGAGCGCCTCTTGGTGGCGAAATCTGTGTCGGGTGATGTGAGCGTGGCGTCAGCCACTTCGCAGGCGGAGCCCGAGATCGCGAGCGTTAGTGGGGATGTCGTGGTGAGCGAGCTGGGCGCATCAAAGTTGAGGGTGAGTAGCGTCAGTGGCGACGTGAGGCTCACCGGCACGCGTTGTGAACGTGCCTCGGTAGAAAGTGTCAGTGGAACGATCCACTACAGCGGAACCTTCGCTGCCGGCGGTCGCTATGAGTTCCGGAGTCACTCCGGTGACGTCCTGATTCAGCTCGCCAACGACATCGGCTTCGAGTTGGCGGCAGAAACTTTTAGCGGCGAGATTGAGAGTGCCTTTCCGGTCACCCCGAGCGGAGGGAGAGTGAGCAAGGGTGAAGTGCACGGCGTCCACGGCACGGAAGCGTCCTGATCGAAGCTTCCACTTTCAGCGGAGACGTAACCGTTGCCAAGGAGTAGGAGAAGAGGGTTTATTCCGCTTCGCCCCGCCATCCCGAATAGGTGAATGAAAAACCGCCGGTGCCATGGTCGGCGATCACCACCACCAATGTCCCTCCACCATGAGAAAGAATCCCCCCACAACCCTACTCGAAAACGGTTACGACATTCGCATGATCCAGGAACTTCTCGGACATCGAGACGTGAGCACGATGATGTACACTCATGTTCTCAACTGCGGCGGCCGCTGCGTGAGCAGCCCTCTGGACTGAGACGGGCTCTCGAATCGACGCTCCCGATTGTCGCGACCACTCGGTGCCACACCGGCCACTACCTTTATCGATTATCCGCGCTTCCGGCGTTCATTATCGTGTTACCCCGCAAACGCTCGCAGTGTAGCAAGTTCGGCTCGGACAGCGGTTGACGGCAATCCACGGCCTCGCGTAGGATTATCGACCGAGCGCCAACAACGCGT
>DATDRI010000119.1:0-2158 GCA_035291825.1 Vicinamibacteria bacterium
GGGAGGCGACTGGCCCGGGTATTTGATCTGGGTATTCACGATTCCCAGCTCGACGCGCCGGTTCTTGCCCCGGGCCTCTTCACTGGTTCCCGGCACCAGCGGCTGCGACTTCCCGAAGCCTTCGGTGTCGATGATTCCGGGATCGACGCCCGCTTGCGCGAGATAGTCCCGAACCGCCTGCGCCCGCCTCTCGGATAGGCCCATGTTGTATTCCTCCGTTCCGATGTCGTCGGTGTGTCCGTAGACGTAAACCTGGTAGTCGTTCGAGGTCAGAAGGATTCCCACGATCCGACTGAGAAGCTCCCGGTTCTCCGGGCGAATATCCGACTTGTCGAAATCGAATTTCAAGTGATCGCTACCCAGGTTCATGACCAAACCCAGGGCGGTCCGGCGGGTTTCCGCGATCTGACTCAAGGCTTGCTGAAGTCGATCGAGCTCTTCTTCACGCTCCTGTTTGATTCTCTCCGCTTCCTCGAGCGCCACTTGCGCATCCTGCCTGGCGCGCTGCGCCTCTTCCTCGGCGCGGCGTGCCTCGTCCTGGGCCATGGCGGCATCGGTTTCGGCCTGCGCCCGCCCGCGCGCTGCCTCCAGGGCGGCCTCTTCCGCCTGCACCGCTCGCTCCAGGGCACTCCTCGAGCTCTCGGCGATCTCTTCCGCGCGTTCCGAGACGCCCAGCATCTGGCTCTCCAGCTCGTTGAGGCGGTTGAGGATGAGGCTTCCGATCACCACCAAGGCCCCCAGGCCTACGGCCATCAGGATGCCGAGCGTGAGTAGGGGGAGTTTGTTACCGCTTTTGGAGGGTGTGCTCTCTGGTTCTTCCACAGAATCATTCAATAGGCTCATAGAGTCTTCCTCATCCCCTCACGAACCGCCCGGCGTCTCGTCCCAAGAGATTTTCGATGATAGTCTGCTGTTACTGCACTTCGAACTTCGTCTTCAACACGCTCGTGCCCCAAATGAACTGGAGCTCACCTCCACCCCCGGTACCGACGATTCCGATGGTGAACTGCTCGGTGCTGTCGTTCTTGGTCTCCCAGGCGAGAGGGGTGCTTCCAAGATCCCTGGTGGCATCGTACTCGGTCCCCTCCTGCCCGACCTGCTCGTTGACTATCAGGCGCCAATTCTTGTCATCCAGCCGCTTCGCGAAGAGGCTGTACTGCCCTTTGGGAACGTCCAATTCCCCCACAACCAGATCCGCATCGGTGACCAAACGCGTGGCTTCACCAGAACCCAATCGCCAAACCGTCCCCGGAGACGCCTGCGCCAACATGTCGCGACCCTGCAGACTCGGCCGCCCATAGTAGATGGTGAGACTCCCCTGCCCCATGGTGGCTTTCGCCTGTCCGCGGAACTCTTGCGCCCCGCTCAGCGCGGCCATGGCAACGACGAGTGTCACCCCCCCTGCCAGTCGAACTCTCATTACACTTCCTCCCGCTCCCTCAATGTTCGTTGTGAGTCGAACTAAGTAAGAATGTTAGCGAAAAGGGAACGGCTGCTGCAAACGTGAACGCTCCGAACCGCGGCACTTGACGGTTTTTCGACCAGCCCCTACACTGGTCTCAGCAACCTGGTCAATCCCGCCTCATCATCAACAAGGAGAGTCTCGGTGTCGACGCTCTTGTGGTTTCTCTTAGGGCTCGGCGTCATGGCGCTGGAGCTCGTTCTGCCTGGCTTCGTCATCATCTTCTTCGGCATCGGCGCCTGGATCACCGCGCCCGACGCGATCCCACCTGCTCTTATTGCGGTGCGAGCAATGACGCCTTCCCCTCAGGAGTGAGAAACTCCCGACAGTTCCGCAACGTGGGTCTCGCTTCGAGATTCGATTTGATGCATCAGGGCTTCCATCTTCTGGCGGCCCGACCCCCCGAGCTGCTTGTTGATTTCGGCAAGGACCTCTATCGAGGCGGGAGTGCCGATGGCTCCCAGGGTGTCGCAGATGGCCCAGAATACTCCCGGGCTCAGGTGGCGCCGTCTCCGCCGGATGAGCGCCTTCAAGCCCTGAGGATAACTCTCTCGCAGAACGGACAGCAGGTAATCCTCAGCGGATGCATGGCCGTCGATGGAAGCTCCCGGGATGTGGGCCAGCGCACGGTAGACTTCGATCTCCAGCGGTTCCGAGATTTCGTCCTGTTGGGCTCGATGCAGGATCTTCACCAGG
>DATDRI010000120.1:0-4351 GCA_035291825.1 Vicinamibacteria bacterium
CTCCTCCAGGAGTACTTGAGAGCGGTGACGGAGAGTCTTCCTCCCAATGTTCCGCTCTCCGACGTCTTGCCGCAGGTGACGGTCTACGATCTCGTCGTTTTCTCTTACGGGTTTCGAACCGCGGAGCCGTCTCTCCTTACGCTCTTCACCGCCATGTTTCTCCACGGGGGCTTCATGCACCTCTTCGGCAACATGTTGTTCCTCTGGATCTACGGGGACAACGTCGAGCACCGGCTGGGCCCCCTCAAGTACTTGTTCTGGTATTTGATGACCGGCGTTGCCGCCACCCTCTTCTACTGGCTGTTCTCGGGTGGGTCCTCGCTGCCCATGGTGGGAGCTTCCGGCGCCATCTCCGGGGTTCTGGGTTTCTACTTTCTTTGGTTTCCCCACAACCGGGTGCGGCTCTGGGTCTTCATCTTTCCCTTGTTCGCGCAAGTCATCATGGCACCGGCCCGCTTGGTGCTGGGGATTTACCTTCTGCTGGACAATCTCCTTCCGTTCCTCGTCACCCAGGGACAGGGAGGGGGAGGAGTCGCCTTTGGCGCGCACATCGGGGGTTTCGTGGCGGGAGTGCTGGTTGCTTGGGTTGCCGGCCAGCGCGCCCTGAGCTCCCGCCCGGCCGAGTATCGCGTTCGCCGCGTACCCGCCGCCGCCGCGCTCCCTCTGGGGGAGCAGGTCGTCGCGGCGGCAAAGGCCGGGAACTTCCAAGAGGCGGCACGGCTCTATTTCGAGCTACCTTCCCATGCAACCCGGCGGCTGCTGAGTCCGGATGATTCGATTGCGCTCGGTAATTGGCTAGCCCGCAACGGACACGCCAAGGGGGCCCTGGTCGTGTATCAGCGGCATCTGCGGGACTACCCGGCGGGACGGGGAGCCGCCGAGGCGCACGCCTATGCCGGTCTTCTCGAGCTTCACACCCTCCGCGAGCCCACCGCCGCTTACCAGCATTTCGTGGACGCACTCGATTTGAAGCCCAGCCCCGAGATCGAAGCCCTGGTCCGCGAAGGGTTGAGTGAGATTGCTTCCTTACAAAAATTCCCGGTCCGCAGCCGCAGGTAACTGTCTGACTTGAGTCGGAGCTTCCGGTTGCTATCGCCGAGGACTTCTGGTAACCTACTGATATAATAACAGATAACAATCCGTCGTCATTACCAAGGCTGCTATCGATCGGGCGCGCGGGAAGCCGTGTGCCGCGATCCGGCACGGGAGGAGAAACTGCTTGGCGCCTTCGGACTTGCCTCGACTGAGAGTCGGCTCCACCTGAATGGACAAGCTCGACCGCCTCGGGTGGGCGGGCGGCATGGCCTTTCGGGCCTTCGGTGCCCGTGTGGGCATTCGGGTCAACGAGCCAGGGGCTCTCGACCGGATAGAAAGCTTGTTGCCGCCGGGGTGGAAGCCGGCGACGCACCCAGTAGTGGACCGTCTTTACTCCCTTCGGGTGGGAGGCGCTAGTCCGAAAAGCAGGATCCGGCGCTACAACTTGCTCTACGCCGACATGAAGAGAGTCGGACGCAGCATGGATCTGGATGAGGTCTTGGAGGTGCTGGCCTCCGACATGCAATTCTTTGTCGCGGAAGCGTCCAAGACTCGGATCTTCACCCACGCCGGGGTGGTGGGATGGCGGGGTCGCGCCGTCGTCCTGCCCGGAAGATCTTTCAGCGGCAAGACGACGCTGGTGGCAGCTTTGGTGCGCGCCGGGGCTACTTACTATTCCGACGAGTACGCCATCTTCGATACCCGCGGCCGCGTCCACCCTTATCCCCGCCCGCTCGCCATCCGGGATGGAAGCGGCCGACGATTCGGAAGGTATGCGGTTGAGGAGCTAGGTGGTTCGGCCGGCTCCCGGCCACTGCGGGTAGGGCTGGTGGTGATGAGCGAGTACAAGCCGGGAGCCATCTGGCGCCCTCGAGCGCTTTCCCCGGGGCAGGCGGCTCTCGCGCTTCTGGCCAACACGGTCTCGGCGCGCCTGCAGCCGAAGTTGGCGCTGGCGACCTTGAAGCGCGCGGTGGGTCGTGTTCCTATCTTGATGGGAGCGCGGGGCGAGGTGGATGAGGTCGTACAGACCCTGTTGTCGCGGCTGGACGAGGCCGCCTAACGCAAGGAAGAGAACCATGAGCAACGCGAGAAATAAGCCGAAGCGCAGAAAACAGGGCGTAGCGGTACAGACCCTCGCCGACGAAGTCCTGGTCTACGATCTGGAGCGCCATCGCGCTCATTGTCTGAATCAGGCGGCGGCGGTGGTGTGGCGTCACTGCGACGGGAAGACCAGCGTCCCACAGATGGCACGCATTCTTCAAAGAGAGCTCGATGCGCCGGCGGATCGGGAGCTGGTTCGTTACGCCATCGACCGCCTGGCGAGGGCCCACTTGCTGGAGGGGCCGCCTGCGTCTGCAAGATACACGCGGCGGGACTTTATGGGCCGGTTGAAAAAGCTTGGGCTGGCGGCTTCGGTGATGCTGCCGGTGGTGAGCTCCATTGTTGCTCCAGCCCCCGCGCACGCGTTGAGCTGTGTTCAAGAGGGTCAATGTGGTGCTGCCGGCAATTGTACGCCTTGCTACGTTGGCGCTCTCAATCAGTGCGCTGCTAAGCGCTGCTGCAACGGGAAGTGCAAGCCTACTCCGGCGGCCCAGAACGAGTGCGGGTGCTGACGGGCCGAGAGCGGGAACTGCTCCTTACCGCGGCGCGCCTCTTTCTTGGGAACGCCCGGGACGACGAGGCGCTCTCCGGCCTCTCCGGCTTGGACTGGCCGAGCCTTTCCGATGTGGCCGCAAAGGAGGGGATGAGCGGGGTCTTGGCGCTTCAGCTGGAACGCCTGGCGCGAACCTATCGCCTCAATCTTCCCCTGGAGCCGTTGTCTCTCGCTCTTCGTGGCACCTTTGTCGCCAATGGGGCCCTCTTCGCCGAGTTGCTAGGGCTTCGGGCGGTGCTCCAAGAAAAAAGGATTCGAGCGATTCTGCTGAAGGGCGGGGCTTTGGCGACGACGGCCTACGGAGGACAGATCGGACTTCGGCCCCTGAGCGATCTGGACCTCCTGATGCAAGAGGCCGATCTGCCGGTGGTTCGTGAGGCTCTCTTGGAGCGTGGTTTCCGCACCGCATCCCGGTCGGGGACACTCCTCACCAAGGGGTCGGTGATGTTCGATCTGCATCACGATCTCATCAACGCTTCTCGGATACGTCGAAGGACTTCGGCGTTTCACTTCGATGGCGAGGCGCTCTGGAAGGAAGCGGTGCTACTCGACCCCGGTGACCGAAGCTTGTTGGTGTTGTCACCGGCGCACCAGTTTCTGCACCTCGCCGTGCACGCACAGAAGCATTCGTTCTCTCGGCTCATCTGGTTCCTGGACCTCGCCTTGGTGTCCCGGCAGCTCGACTGGGAAGAGCTCTTGCTGCAGGCCCAGACGACCGGAACGCTGCGCTCGGTGGCCTATGCCGCCATGGGTATGGAGCGGCTCTTGCGAGTGCAGATCCCGGCTGGAGTTTGGGTGACTCTACCGAGCTTGAGTCGGTTGGAAGCGAGGTTCATGGATGCCGTCGTGGGGAGGACGGCCAAGGAGCCCTCGGGTGAGCTCCTGGTGGCCTTCTCCATCCCTTCTTGGATCGGGAAGTTGGGATACCTCCTCGAGTTTACTTTCCCTCGGCGGAAGGTATTGAGTGATGTCTTTCCTACCGGCTCCGCGAGCTGGTTCTACCTGCGTCGCGTCGGTCAGATCCTCGCCTTGGCCCTGATCTATCTCAGAGACGCTTTGCGTTGGGAAAACCCGGTGGAAGTGCCCAAACCCGATTCTGCTTCGCGGCCTGCGGTCGGTATCTAGTCTTCCGTTTGTTAGTCGCTGGGTAGGAACAGCGTGGTCATCGTACCGATTCTGGCTCGAGTCTCCTTCTTCAGTTCTCCCTGAAACTGGGAGACCAGCGTCTCAACCAACCGCAAGTTGACGTCGGCCACCCGCCGATCGAATGGCCAGGCCAAGGCCTGGGCGGGGGCTCTCCGGGACGCCAAGGCAGCGGCGTTGTGGAACACCGCGAGCTGCACGTTTTTTTCCGCGGCCGATGCGATGAGGCGCACCACACCTCCCGAGGTAATCCCGTCCAGACACCAACGGGCGTTCTCTATGAGACCCGCGACAAGGGCTCGCAGCAAAACGGGCTCGGCTCGCACGAAGCACCCGCTCGCCTTGTTCTCGATCTGGAGGGTGATGCCTGCCTCGGTGAGCGGGACGCGAAAGTCCTTTTCCACGTCCGCCAGAAGATCCTCTACCGCGATGCGCTCGGCGGGGGGGATCTCTTCCTCGCCGAAGGCCGCCACCGCCCGGCCCAGCTTCTGCAGCTGAAAGACGGTGTCCTCAATTTCT
>DATDRI010000121.1:0-4775 GCA_035291825.1 Vicinamibacteria bacterium
GTGGAAGAAGAACCATCACCTCCGCCCTCCCCGGAGAGCACCGAGACGCCCGAGTCTTCCCAAGAAGACGAGCTTTCGCCCTTCACCCCATCGGAGAAGGTTCCCGCCGACAGCGCCATCTCCTTCCCCGTCGATATCTGAAGGGTGCCCCGGGGATGAAGAAGACCTACCCTACCGAGTTCGTTTTCCAGACGGTCTCTCTGATCGTGGCGGTCATCCTCGTGCAGACGCTGTACGCCCTGTTCATCCGGCCCCAAGCGAATCTCATCCTGGCCGAGCAGGCAGCCCACATGATGGCCGACGCGAACTACGTCCAGGAACGGTCGCTGCTCGTGATCATCCGCGACTACGAGCAGGAATCCTGCTTCGTGCTGATGCTCTGGGCGATGGCCATCATGGCCTACAAAGGCGTGCAAGCGGCTCGCGAGCGAAGGCTTCTTCAGATGGACCTGATCCCGGTGAGCGAAGGAACCAAGATCCTGCCCGAGGACGCCCGGGAGTACGCGCGGCAGATCGAGTCCCTGCCCGATCGGGAACAGCACCTGTTGCTGCCCCGCGCGCTTCTCTCCGCGCTCGCCCGGTTTCGCGCCACCCGCAACATCCAGGACGCCTCGGATACCGCCCACGGCGTCGCCCAGGCGGAGTCGGAGCGGCTGGACTCGGAGCTCTCCATGCTGCGTTACATCGCCTGGGCCATTCCCGCCATCGGTTTCATCGGCACGGTGCGCGGCATCGGTGACGCGCTCGCTCAGGCGCACCGGGCGGTTACGGGTGATATCAGCGGCGTCACCGAGAATCTCGGCGTGGCTTTCAACTCCACTCTCATCGCACTCCTCCTCAGCATGGTTCTGATGTTTCTGCTGCACCACCTGCAGCTTCAACAGGAGCGGCTGGCGCTCGACACCGAGACCTATCTCGACCGCCACCTCATCCAACACCTGCAGGTCTCCTAGGCATGGCCGTCCTGGCGATCGAGCTGAACGATGCCGGCATTCGAGCCGCTAAGGACACCGATCCCGGAACGGAAGCCTTGCCGGCGAGCCCCGGCATCGCGCTCTGGGACGGCGATAAGTTGCTCACCGGCCGGGAGGCGTCTCGCCGTGCCCGACTCACGCCTCGCTGGTCGCACGATCGCTTCTGGGAGGAGCTCGACACGACTCCCCTTCCCGCACCTTTTCCGCGGAGCCTCCGTCGAGCCGATCTGGTGCATGCGCACCTCGAGGACATCTGGCGCTCCCTCAAGGCAGGCGTGGACGAGGTCATTCTGGCGGTACCGGGCTCTTTCTCGAGGGAGCAGCTGGCGCTGATTCTGGGAATCACCCGCTCCTGCGGGATGAAAGTCACCGGAGTGGTCGACGCCGCCGTGGCCGCCTGCGTGTTGGCCACCGATCACTCAACCCTCGTTCATCTCGACCTCCATCTGCATCGGACCATCGCCACCAAGCTCAGGAGAGGCGAAGTCCTGGAGCGGGAGCACACCGCCGCCGACGAGCGGAGCGGCCTGGTGGAGTTGATGGATGGCTGGGTGAAGCTCATCACTCAGGCGTTCGTGCGGACCACGCGCTTCGACCCGCTGCATCGAGGCGAGACGGAGCAAGCTCTTTACCTACGCCTACCCGAGTGGCTGGATGAGCTCCGGCTCAAGGAATCGGCGGTCTTGACAATGAAGGGAGGCGGCAAGGAGTTCTCCATCGAGTTCACCCGAGAGCAACTGGTTCGCTCGGCGGAACCCGCTTACCAAAGGATCGGACAGCTCGCCAGATCTTCCCAACGACCCGGAGAAAGAGCGGCGCTTGTCTTGTCACGTTCCTTGGCCGACCTTCCCGGTCTAGTGGATCTCCTGAGGGAGTCCAATGAGGAAATCGTTCCCCTGCCCGCCGCGGCGGCGGCGACAGGCGCCCTCCAAATGAAAGAGTGGATTCGGGTCGCCGGAGACGAAGAGGCCGCGCTTCCTTTCGTCACCCGATTGCCCCGATCGCCCTACTCCTTGCCGGGGCGCGCCGGGTTGACTCCTCCGCCCATCGATTCTCCCCGGCCTTCCCGGCGCGGCGAGACCTCCGCCACCCATGTGCTCTGTAACGGAGTGGCCCATCCCATTACCTCCCAACCCTTGGTGCTCGGCTTGCAGATCCCGGCTGGCAGCCGAGGCATCGATCTCAGCGGGGTGGGCGGGCTCGCCGGATCGACGGCGGGAATCTCCCGGTCTCATTGCAGCATCTACCGGCTCGACGACCTGGTATGGATCGAGGATCACAGCAGCTATGGCTCGTTTCTGAACGACCAGCGGGTGGAGGGCAAGGCAACACTCGCCGCCGGCGATCGCCTGCGTCTGGGAACCCCGGGCATCGAGCTGCGGCTGATCCAGGTAGAGGAGTCCCATGGCACGTCGCCCGATTAACTTTCTGAGCCTGTCCTTCCTGGACGCCATGACCTGCGGTTTTGGCGCGGTGGTGCTCTTCTTCATGATCATCAGCGCCAGCTCCGGCAAGCAATCGGGGAGCTTGACCGGCGAGCTGCAGGGCGAGGTAGACCGCTTGGAAGAGGAGGTGTTGGAAGGCTACCAGGGTCTGGTCGAGGTGAGGAACTCTCTTCGTGAGATCGAGCAAGAACGCGTAGTGACCGCGGGTCTTTCCCGCCGCCTCATCGAGACTCTGGAGGAGATCCGGATCGAGTTGGCGACTTACCAAGACTCGACGGTGGCGCAACGCGAGCACATCAATCGCCTCCAGGCGGATCTCCGTTCCTTAGAGGAAGACGTCAAGCGTCTCTCGGCGGCCGCCCCCAGCGAAGAGACGCCCGGCGATCGCATCCGGACCTTCGTGGGCGACGGGGATCGACAGTACTTGACCGGCCTCAAGGTGGGGGGAAGCCGCATTCTCTTTCTGGTAGACGCTTCGGCGAGCATGCTGGGGGACACCATCGTGAACATCGTTCGCCGCCGCAACCTCCCCGACGGAGTCAAGATCCGCGCCGATAAATGGCAGAAGGCGCTGGCCACCGTCGACTGGCTCACCACCCAAATCCCGCCAGACTCTCGTTTCCAGATCTACGCGTTCAACGTCCGCCCGGGTTCGGTGATGCCGGGAACGGACGGCCAGTGGCTGGACGGGGGTAACCGACAGCAGCTCGACGAGGCGGTCGAGAGACTGCGCGGGGTGGTTCCGCAAGGCGGTACCAGCCTCTATCACGCCTTGCAGGCCATCGAAACGCTTCGTCCCGCGCCGGATAACATCCTGCTGCTGGTCGATGGTCTCCCCACCCAGGGTCGTCAGACTCCCCGCCGAACGACGATATCGGGGGACGACCGTGTGAGGCTCTTCAACGAAGCCGTGAAAGAGCTACCGTCCCAGATTCCGATCAACGTCATCCTCTTTCCCATGGAAGGCGATCCCATGGCCGCGAGCGCCTACTGGAAGCTGGCACTCGCCTCGGGGGGATCGTTCATGACGCCCTCCAGCAACTGGCCGTAAGGAACGACGAACGATGAGGAGGCGAAGAGGGCGACGCGAGACCGAAGTCTTCAGTCTGTCCTTCCTCGACTGCATTTGCTGCGGCTTCGGTGGCATCATTTTGCTTTTGGTGTTGACCAAGGTGGGCGAGCCACGAGCGCTCGAGGCGTTGCGCATCGAGCTTCAAGGATTGGTGGCGCGGCTTCAGGAGGAGCTCTACGAGATCCGTGGAGAAACCAACATCCTCAATCGCGAGCTGGTGAGTAAGGAGAAACAGATTTCCGAGGAAGGTGCGGGGATCGCGCGGTTACGAGGTGACCTCTCCAAGATCCAAGGGGAGTTCGCGGCGAGCCAGGAGCTTTCCGAAGTGAGCGGCATCATCGAAGGGCGCCTTCTGGCGGCCCACCAGGAGCTCAGCGAAGAGATGAAGCGCCTGCTCGGTCAGAGCCATCGACGCCAACCGGACGACGCCACCATCGGGGGCATCCCGGTGGACAGCGAGTACATCATCTTCATCATCGATACCTCGGGCAGCATGCAAAACTACGCCTGGCCGCTGGTTCTGCAAAAGATGAAGGAGACTCTCGACATCTACCCAGGGGTGAAGGGCCTGCAGGTTATGAACGACGAGGGAACCCATATGTTCAGGAACTACGCGGGGAAATGGATTCCCGACACGCCGGGAAGACGGAAGATCGTACTCGACCGGCTCCGCACCTGGTTTCCGTTCAGCAACAGCAGCCCGGTGGAGGGAATCGAGCGGGCCATTCGAAGCTACGCCGCTTCCGACAAGAAGATTAGCCTCTACGTTTTCGGGGACGAGTTCACCGGAAGCTCCATCGAAGAGGTGGTCGAGACCGTGGATCTTATTAATAGAGAAGATGCTCAGGGAAACCGCATGGTTCGCATCCATGCCATCGGCTTTCCCACCATGTTCTCGAATGCCCAGTTCCCGGAGAATACCGGCGTCCGGTTCGCCGCTCTGATGCGCGAGCTCTGCCGCAGAAACGGGGGCGCCTTCGTCGGCCTCAGCTGGCGCCGGCCCTGAGGTGGCTCAAGTCGAGTCGCATGGCCACCGCGCTCTCCGGACAGACCCCCTGAAGCTCCCGCGAGGCCTCGAGTCTCGCCTCCATTCGGTCCCGCTGGATCCTCTCGAATCCGAGACGCAGAAAGAAACTCTCGGCCGTTTCCGTCAAGAGATAGAGAGTCCGGATGTTTCTTTCTTGCGCTACCTCCATCAGACTCTGTACCAACTTCCCTCCCCATCCCTTTCCGCGTGCCGCGGGCCTGACCGCCAAGGAGCGGAGTAAGGCGACGTCCCCATAG
>DATDRI010000122.1:0-11479 GCA_035291825.1 Vicinamibacteria bacterium
CCCTCTAGGCGACCCGCCACCATCTTTCCCGCGAACTCGGTGACGTCCGCTTCCAGGAAGGGATCCACCCCCTTCAGGGTGACCAGCCCCGAGCCGGTGGAGCTTGCGACCAGGGCCTTGCCATAGAGAGCGGGAGTCGCCCCCAGCACGCCCGGCAGTCCTCGCAGAACGTCGACTACCTGCGCGTAGTCTCGAATGCCCCGGCCCTCCAGACTGTAGATGCTCAGATGGGACGCCGCGCCGAGAATCCGGGAACGCAGCTCCCCCTGAAAACCGGTCATGATGGCCAGGGCGATCAACAAGATCATGACTCCCACGATGACGCCCAGAGTGGATATGGCGGAAATGACCGAGATGAAGACTTGCTTTCGCTTGGCGAGCAAGTAACGGAGGGAAATGATCAGCTCGAAGGGCATGGTTAGGGTTGTTTTGGTCGCCGGTGGGGGAACAGGATCACGTCTCGGATGGAGCGCGAGTCGGTGAACAGCATGGCCAGCCGATCGACACCGATGCCTTCTCCCCCGGTAGGAGGAAGCCCATGCGCTAAAGCCGTTATGTAGTCGTCGTCCATGAGGTGCGCCTCCTCGTCGCCTCGCTCCCGCTGTCGGAGCTGCATCTCAAAACGCTCCCTCTGATCGTCCGGATCGTTGAGCTCGCTGAACCCGTTGGCACACTCCATCCCGGCCACGAAAAGCTCGAACCGCTCCACCAGCTCCGGATCTCCCGACTTCTTCTTGGAGAGCGGCGACACGTCCAGGGGATAGTCATAGATGAACGTCGGTTGAACGAGCCCGGCCTCCGCCACCTCCTCGAACAAGCTGGCGAGCAGCTTCCCCCAGAGATCGGCGGGATGGAAGCCCAGGCCTAGCCTTCCGAATATATCGACTAGGCTCTTGCGATCGCGAAGCTCGGCTTCCGTCGACGCCACTCCGCGTCGGGAAAGGGCCTGACGCGTCGCCTCCAGCATGCTGATGCGAGGATAGGGCGGTGCGAAACCGATGGTCTGCCCCTGGTAGGAGATCTCCGCACTTCCTTTCACCTCGCTGGCAAGCTGCACGAAGAGCTCCTCGGTGAGATCCATCATCGATTGAAAATCGCTATAGGCTTCGTAGAACTCCAGCATGGTGAACTCAGGGTTGTGTTTGATGGAGATCCCTTCGTTACGGAAGCTGCGATTGATTTCGTAGACCTTTTCGAAACCCCCCACTACCAAGCGTTTCAGATAGAGCTCGGGAGCGATGCGAAGATAGAGATCGATACCCAAGGCGTTGTGAAACGTCTTGAACGGCCTGGCCACCGCGCCGCCGGCGATGGGTTGGAGCATGGGGGTCTCCACTTCCAGATAGCCTCTGGCATCAAAGAAGGAACGCAGATGGCGAATCAACTTGCTGCGAGTGACGAACACTTCCCGCACCTCGACGTTGGCCACCAGGTCCAAGTAGCGCTGCCGGTAGCGGGTCTCGATATCGGTGAGGCCGTGCCACTTCTCGGGGAGAGGCAGCAGGGACTTGGACAAGAAGGTCAGCTGCTCGACTTTGACGGTCAGCTCGCCGGTGCGGGTCCGAAACATCTGCCCCGCCACACCGACGAAATCACCCAGATCGAGATGCTCGAAGATCTCGAATCCGGGTGATTCCACCGTATCCGAGCGCAAGTAGATCTGAATCCGGGAAGCACCGTCGGAGAGATGAGCAAAGGCCGTCTTCCCGTGACCGCGTAGTGCGACCATCCGGCCGGCAACCCGGACCTTGGGCGCAGCATCCGCTAATTCCTCGGCGGTGCGAGGCGAGAACACCGCCAGCGCCTGGCTGATCGAATGTGTCCGGTCGAAACGAGTTGGATAGACGTCGATACCCAGTGCGCGCAGTGCCTGGAGCTTCTCACGCCGCTCCGGGGGGATGGGGATGTCGGCCACCGAGCCCTACCGTGCCTCCCGGGCTTCAATGCTCTGCCGCACCGCGTCCAAGACCCCGTTCACGAACTGCACCGCCTCCGGGCTCGAGAATTTTTTCGTCACCTCCAGCGCCTCGTTGATCACGACTCGCTTCGGCACATCCTCGTACAGGAACTCGTAGATGGCCAGACGCAGGATGTTGCGATCCACCGCTGCCATTCGAGGCAAACGCCAGTGTTGGGCGTGTCGGGAGAGGAGAGAGTCTATTTCCTCCAGGTGCGCCACGGTCCCCTCCACCAGGCGCCGTGAGAGACTCCTCGATTCGGCGGAAGCATCACCCAGTCTCCAGAACGACTCCTGCACCTTGGCAATAGGCTCCTCGCTCAGCTCCCACTGGTAGAGCATCTGAACCGCCAACTCACGACCCTTTCGCCGCGCACCCACGATGTCTCTCCGCTCCAAGACCTCCATCGTCGAGAGCGTTACCGACTCTCTTCCATTCGGCGAAGGAGGTTGGCCATCTCCACCGCCGTCATGGCGGCGTCATAGCCTCGGTTGTTTCCCGGGAGCTGGGCCCGGGCGAGCGCCGCCTGTCGGCTCTCGGTGGTGAGAACTCCCAGGGTCAGGGGGACACCCGATTCTAGCGCGGCCCGGGCGATGGCGTCCGAGACCGCGCGGCCCAGGTAGTCCCAGTGTGGCGTCTCGCCTCGAATGATCGCTCCCAGGCAGACCACGCCGCTGAACCGCCCGGAGTCGGCCAACCTCTTGGCGGCGAGAGGGATCTCGAAAGAACCGGGGACTCGCACGATTTCCACGTCCTCTTTTCCTACCCCGCATTTCTCGAGAGCGGTGAGCGCTCCCGAAAGCAGCTTGTCGGTCACCTGACTATTGAAACGGCTGACCACCAGCGCAAAGCGCAGGCCCTTCCCGTTAGGCTTACCCTCGATGATTCGCTTCAAAGGAAGCCTACTTCCCACCGAATCTGGGAGGTCGCTTTTCGATGAAGGCCTTCATGCCCTCCCTCATGTCCTCGGTGGCACAGAGAAGCCCGAACAGTGACGACTCCAGCATCAGTCCTTCGTCGAGAGTGCCCTCCAGCCCGCGCTCCACTGCCATCAAGGCATACTGTGTCGCCAAGGGTCCGTTGGCGAGAATCTCTCTCAGCAGGGCCTCGGCTTCCGGAAGGAGTCGTTGGGGTGGCACGACGCGGTTCACCAGCCCGATGCGATGGGCCTCGCCGGCGTCGATCCTCCCTCCCGTCAGAATCAACTCCAGCGCCCTGCCCTTCCCCACCAAGCGCGCCAGGCGCTGCGTTCCCCCGTAGCCTGGGATCACACCGAGCTTCACTTCCGGCAAACCCATGGTCGCCCCCTCGGCGGCGATGCGAAGGTGACAGGCCAGCGCCAGCTCCAGGCCCCCGCCCAGCGCGAAACCATTGATGGCGGCGACCACCGGCTTGACGGATGTTTCGATGCGGCGCAAGACCGCCTGGCCGCGCGCCGAGGTCTGGCGGCCGCTGGTCGGTGTCTCGCCGGCCAATTCCTTGATATCCGCTCCCGCCACGAAGGCTTTTTCTCCCCCGCCGGTCAGGATGACGCCTCTTACCGTCTCATCCGAGTCCAACTCTCCGAAAACGGAATCGAGCTCGCCCATGGTCTCGGCATTCAGCGCATTGAGCTGCTGGGGACGATGGATGGTGACGACAAGGACCTCACCCCGTTTTTCGGCCAGGAGGTTTCTGAACGTCATATCGCCTCAAGTGTAGTCATAGAATCCCTTCCCAGACTTGCGCCCCAGCAGACCGGCCAGGACCATGCGGCGCAGGAGGGGAGGAGGAGCGAAGCGCTTCTCCTTGAACTCTTGGTACATGATGTTAGCGATGTAGTAGGTGGTGTCGAGGCCCACGAAGTCCAGAAGCTCGAAGGGCCCCATGGGGTGTCCACAACCGAGCTTCATGCCGGCATCCAGATCTTCCTTGGTTCCCGCTCCCTCCTCCAGCGCGCGGATGGCGTCCAGCATGTAGGGAACAAGAAGTCGGTTGACCACGAAGCCCGGGCGATCGGGGGCTCGTATAGGGGTCTTACCCAGGGAACGGGCGAAGCCGATGACCACGTCCGGAACGATCGGCTCGGTCATAATGGTGGTAATGACCTCCACCACCTTCATGAGCGGAACCGGATTGAAGAAGTGAAGTCCAACGAACCGTCCCGGCCGCCGGGTTCCCGATGCCATCTCGGTTATGCACAGCGAGGACGTGTTGCTGGCGAAGATGGTGTCCTGCTTGGCGACGTCGTCGAGCGCACGGTAGAGCTTCATCTTTGCTTCCAGATCCTCGACGATGGCCTCGACAATCAAGTCGGCGCCCCGAAGGTCCGTGAGACGAGTCGTCCCTCGAATGCGTCCTAGGATCTCCTTCTTCCGCTCTTCGGTGAGCTTCCCCTTCCTCACGCCCTGGGACAAGAAACGCTCCACCGCGCTCAGTCCCTTCTCCAGAATCTGGTCATCGATCTCGTGCACTACCGTCTGGTAACCAGAATCGGCAGATACCTGAGCGATTCCCGATCCCATAAGACCGCAGCCCACCACCCCTACGTTCTTAATCTCCATGGGTCTTCCCTCACCCGTTCCGGGCTACCACCGGCCCTTCCTTGAAATGCCGAGACAATCCACCGCCAGGTCCTCCAGGCTCGCCGATCGGCGCGGGACAAAACGCTGATGCCATTCGTCGCTCACCGCATAGGCGAGGAGGGGTCCCCACCAGCGCAAGAACGACAGAATCAAGAGACGCCTATTCTCAGGAGGGAAAGGGCAACATGAGCCAGCCCAGGACGAAAGCGGAGACCACGAAACACAGGAAGACGAAGACTCCGAATCGCACCTGAGCCGCTCTGCCCTCTCGCATCAACATTGCGAATGCCCCCGATGCGAGGGCAGCGAAAACCGTCAAGATCAAGAAATGACTGGTCACTCTTTTCTACCCGTGGCGATGTCGTAAGCGTCGAGCACGATGAGCATGTTCAGAAGTCCCGCCACGATACAAAATGTGTATCCGTACTCGTAGGTGACGGCTTTGACGTCACCGGCGCCGAATTGCAGCAACCGCGCCAAGAAATAAAGCAGCCCCACTCCCATCTCGGCGAGTCCGGCCAAGAACGTCAACGGGCGTGAGCCGTCCAATCGAAAGAGCTCTCCGTCCATATGGATCCCCAGCACGAACATGGTGGCGACGATGACCATAAAGAGGAGTCCTCGCCATTGGCGGCGCAGCATGAAGTGGCCCAGGCCGGGGATAAGCCAAGCCGCCACACAGATCGCCATGGTCGGTGCGCTCACGCGCGTCGTGGAAATGCTTTCCCTCTCCTGCATTCGAGCAGTCTATCGTATGGATTTGCCGGGATCCCGTCAAACGGTCGCATCCCGGGGCGAAATGAAAACCCATGGTGCACACCGACTTGGAAGCATCTCAGGTTCCGAAGAGGCGATCGCCGAAGTCCCCCAATCCGGGCAGAATGTACTTGCGTTGGTTGAGCTTCCGGTCCACCGCCGCGGTGTAGATGGGCACGTCCGGGCAGTGTTCTTCGAGGAGCGCGATCCCCTCGGGAGCGGCAACGATACAAAGTAGGCGAATGTTTCGCGCCCCTTGTTCCCGCAGGGCCTCGACCGCCGCCAGGGCCGAGCCACCCGTCGCCAGCATGGGATCGAGAAGAAAGACGTAACGATCCGGCAGGTTGGGCAATTTGAGGTAATAGCGGCGCGCTACCGCCGTCTCCTCGTCGCGTTCCAGCCCCACGTACCCCACCGAGGCCCCTGGAAAGATCTCCAACAGGGCCTCCAGCATGCCCATGCCGGCGCGGAGAACGGGCACCAGGACAATCTCCGCGTCCAGACGGCCACCCACGGTGCGTTCCAGGGGAGTCTCGACCTCCTCCTGCCGCAGGGGAAGGTCCCGCGAGGCCTCGAAGACCAATAGCGTGCTGAGCTTCTTCGTCAATCGACGAAAATCTTCTCGAGGAGTGGAAGCGTCACGAAGAACGGTGAGCACGTCTTGGATGAGCGGATGCTCGACTCTAACGACCGCCATGAGTCACTCTCCGTTTTCCGGCCCGATGCTATCACATCGCAAATCGAACCCTCCATGTATCTTGACACGTTGGATGCACCACGGCATGATAGCCCGCGTGTCTCACCGATCTTCGTTGATCCACGTGCCTCATCCCTCACCGTGAGAGCCGTCGACATCATTCGTCGCAAAAGGTACGGCTTCGAGCTCGACCGGCAGGAGCTCGCCTTCCTCATCTCTGGATTCGTCACCGGCACGATTCCCGACTACCAAGCGGCGGCGTTTCTCATGGCCGTTGCCGTGCAGGGCATGAGCGAGAAGGAGACCTTGGCTCTAACCGAGGAAATGCTGCACAGCGGCTCGGTACTCGACCTTTCCGACCTACCCGGCGAAAAGGTCGGCAAACACAGCACCGGGGGAGTGGGAGACAAGACTTCCGTGATCATCGCGCCGCTCGCCGCGGCGGCGGGTGTGGTGGTGCCCATGATCTCCGGACGAGGCCTGGCCCACTCCGGAGGAACGTTGGACAAACTCGAGTCCATACCCGGCTTTTCCGTTCGACTGAGCTTGACCGAGTTTCGGAAGGTGCTGGCCAAGGCGGGTTGTGCTCTCATCGGCCAAACGGACGAGATCGCGCCGGCCGACAGAAAGCTCTACGCGCTGCGTGACGTGACGGGAACGGTCGAGAGCATCCCCCTGATCGTGGCCAGCATCCTCTCCAAGAAACTCGCCGAGGGAACAGACGGACTGGTCTTGGACGTCAAGGTGGGAAGCGGGGCGTTCATGAAGGACATCAGCTCCGCCACCGAGCTGGGAACGCTGCTGGCATCCATCGCGCACCGAATGGGAACGCGCTCGGTGGCGGTGGTGAGCGACATGAACCAGCCGCTGGGCACCCACGTGGGCAACGCGCTGGAGATAAAGGAGTCGGTGGAGGTGCTGGCTGGCAACGGCCCGGAGGATCTCCGGGAGCTCTGTTTGCTCCTCACCGCTTACATGCTGGTCTTCGGGCGCGCCGTCTCCAGCGTCGAAGAGGGGAGGCAGAAGGCGGCGACCCTGATTGCTTCTGGCGCCGGTCTGGATAAACTTGCCGAGATCGTGCGGCTCCAAGGGGGAGATCCGCGTGTCATAGAGAACCCCGACAAATTGCCACAGGCGGCGCATCGCAAAGAGGTGGTGAGCCCGCGAGCCGGCTACGTGGGAGGCATCGACACCGAAGGGGTGGGGGTGGCGGCCATGCTGCTGGGGGCCGGTCGGGAGACCGTCGAAGCAACCATCGATCCCGCGGTAGGAATCGTCGTACAACGCAAGGTCGGAGATCGAGTATCCCTCGGCGACCCTCTGTCGGCGCTTCATTATAATGACCGCTCCCGGCTCGAGGAAGCCGAGCGGCTCATCACCAGCGCCTACCGGATTCAGGACGAGCCTCCCTCGCCGGTTCCCCTGGTGCACAAGATCTTGAATCCGGCTGAGGCGGGCTCATGAGCTTTCCCTTCATCGGAGTGCTGGGACTGGTATTGAAGGCCCTCCCCACCATCATCTATATAACTTCGTTCTTCAGCGTCCTTATATCGCGAAGCTCGGTCTCCGCGTCGTTCTCGGCGGCTCGCTGGCTACTTTCATGACCGCCACCATCGCCGGCCTTCTCAACCCCTAGTTCCAATGGGAAAGCTCGCAGAGGCAGTCAAGGAGGCCGCTTCTTTTCTCGCCACCCGGTCTGGCTCGAGACCGACAGTCGGCCTGGTCTTGGGATCGGGACTCGGCTCTCTTGCCAGAGAGCTGGAAAGCGCCCATACGATCCCCTACCCGGATATCCCTCACTTTCCCTTTTCTACCGTGGCGGGACACGCCGGTCATCTCATGCTGGGACGCTACCATGGGGTTCCGCTGGCGGTCATGGTGGGGCGGGTCCACGCCTACGAGGGATACACCGCCCAACAGGTGGTTTTCCCCGCTCGGGTATTGAGCGCTTTCGGCATCAAGACACTGGTGGTCACCAACGCGGCGGGGGCGATCAACACCGCCTTCAAGCCCGGTGAGCTGATGGTGATCTCCGATCAGTTGAATCTCACCGGGCTCAATCCCCTCCAGGGACCGGAAGACCAGGAGCTGGGCCCGCGTTTCATCGACATGACGGAAGGCTACCACCCCAAACTGAGAGCTCTATGCGAAGCATCGGGACGGGCCATCGGATTGAACTTGCGCAAAGGAGTCTATGCGGGCTTACTCGGTCCGAGCTACGAAACGCCGGCCGAGATCCGCATGCTGAGAACACTGGGTGCCGATGCGGTCGGCATGTCCACCGTTCTGGAGGTGATTGCTGCCAATCAGATGGGCACCAAGGTGCTGGGAATCTCCTGCATCACCAACATGGCGGCGGGCATCCTCCCCCAAAAACTGGATCACCGTGAGGTCATGGAGACCGGCGAACGGGTGCGGGGCGTTTTCACGGAGCTTCTTGAGCAGCTGGTCCCCCAGCTCGCCAAGCTCGACTGAGGCTCGGAGAGGATGGCCAAGCGCGCGGCGCGATCTCTGATTGGCTCGGCGCGCAAGGCACGCTCGAAGGCCTGTGCCCGCTACTCGGGCTTCAAAGTCGGAGCGGCCCTGCAGACGAACGGGAGGAAGATCTATTCCGGCTGCAACATAGAGAATGCCTCCTACGGTTTGAGCGTCTGCGCGGAACGGGTGGCTCTATGGAAGGCGCTTTCCGAAGGGGTGACGAAGTTCCGCGCTCTAGCCGTCGTCACCGGAGCCGACACGGTGACGCCGCCCTGCGGAGCCTGCCGGCAGCTTCTCTGGGAGTACTGTGGAGACATCGTCGTCCACCTGGCCAATCTGCGGGGGCGCGTCGATACCTATCGTCTCCAAGAGCTTCTCCCGCACGCTTTCGATCGCCGAAATCTTTAGTGACATAGTGCGGGCTCGCTCTTTCATCAGTGCCGTGGGGCCCCACCCCCACGGCTGGGTCGCTCCGTGCTTCGCACTGCGCGACAGCTGAAGGCTCCTCGCGCAGGGCTGCTTGGTGCGCGCTCACTCTTTGTCGGCACCCTGCTAGTCCACTGCGGCAATATACGGCAGATTGCGGTATCTCTGGTCGACGTCGAGGCCATAGCCCACCACGAAACGGTCGGGGATCTCGAACCCCACGTAGTCAACCGGCACTTCCACCGTTCGCCGAGAAGGCTTGGAGAGCAGGGCGACTACCTTGAGTGAGCTGGGGTTCCGCGCCTTCAGCATGTTGTACAGGTAGCGGAGCGTGAGCCCGGTATCCGCGATGTCTTCCACGATGAGCACGTCCATTCCTTCCAGGCTGGTGTCCAGGTCCTTGGTCACCTGGACCTGCCCGGTGGTGCTGGTTCCCTTGCCGTAGCTCGAGACGGCGAGAAAATCGAGAGTGACGGGGATTTCCATGGCGCGCGACAGATCGGCGAGGAACGTGTAGGCGCCCTTCAAGACGCACACCAGGTGAACCGTCTTCCCCTGGTAGTCGCGGCTGATTTGCTTCGCGAGCTCCTTGACCCGCTCGGCGATCTTTTCTTCCGAAATGAGGATCTCGAGCCCCACGATCCGATTAACCTTGCTTTCTCGCCGGGAGCCCGAACTCCACCGTGATGATGCCGACCGCTTCCACAGGTTTTCCCTCTTTGAGGGCCGGCTTGAAACGCCAGCGCTTGGCGGCGTCGATGGCGGCGTCGACGCATCCGTAGGGCAAAGACTTCAGAACCCCCAAAACCTCGGTGGAGCCGTCGGCGTGGACGAGAATCTCCAAGATGACCTCACCTTGGATCATGTTCTCCCTCGCCTGGGGAGGATACGCCGGGTCGAGCTTGAAGATCACTATGGGCTCGACGTCCCATCCCCCCGGGCGGTACTTCCCGCCACCGAACCCACCGCCTTCCCCTGGCCCCACCCCCCAGCCGCTTCCCGTTCCCTGACCGGTCCCCTCGCCCCCGCCAACGCCACCTCCCGTGCCGGAGCTCGCCTGCAGGTCGATGCCCCCGTAATCGGCAGCGTCCTCCAGAGAAAGTCCCGGGAAATCCTGGGCGTCCGGAGAGAGCGGCTGATCGAAGTAGAGGGACGTTTCGGCGGGTAAATCAGGCGCCTTCAAGGCATCGGCGCGAAGGGGTCGCGGCTGGCGCGGGGCTATGGGCGCCCGACGCGGCTCGACAGTCTCATCAGGCTCAAGCTGGGGCCGCTCTCGGATGAAGGCGGTTCGCTCTCGACCTCCGGAGCCGCCCCCCCCGCCGCCTCTTCCTTCACCTTCGCCTCCTGTCTCGTAGAAACGAACCCGTACCACCGTCGAAACCGGCCGGTGCGTGAGAAGATCCCAAACCCAAGGTACGGACAAAGCGAAGAGGAATACCGCGTGAAGGAAAAGGGAGAGAAAAAACGATCGCTTGTTCCGGTTCCACTCCCAGCCCGGCGCCTGGTAGTCGAGACGCAGAAAGTCCTCGGCTCGCCGCGGGGAGAGCTCTTCAGACATGGCTATGTCGATTTTACCACGTTCTTCCGCCACCCCGGGTCATGGGGCCTTATCTTCTGGTCACTTAGAGGGCGCCGACCCCCTCCATAACGGTCAGTCGCGTACCGCTATCGAGCCAGCCCAACTCGGTGATCTCACCGGAGGGCCAACGGATCTCGAGCCGGTCGGCGGCGGCCGCCTCTCCCAGGCCGAAGAGCAGCTCCAGGCTTCCCTGCGAGAGATAGCTGAGACCCGTCTTGACTTCCTTGATGAGTCTGCGATCCCCGACGTGAAGCGTCACCCGCGCCCCCACCGCATCGCGGTTGGAACGCTTCCCGACCAGCCGCAAGGAGACCCAGCCGTTGCCGTTTCCTCCCTCGTTGCGAAGGAGCAGAAGCGATTCGCCGCAGCGGGTGACCAGAACGTCCTGGTCTCCATCCTGGTCGTAGTCGGCGGGAGCAGCGCCCCGTGCCACGTTCTCCCGCGAGAAGACCTCTCCCAGCTGCCCCCCTATCTCCTCGAAAACCCCGTCTCCCCGATTGCGAAACAGGAAGTTTCTTTCCCGGTACGTAGAAACGCTGTTGAAGAGGTGAATGTTGTCGATGATGTGCCCATTGGCGACGAAGAGATCGAGCAATGAGTCGTTGTCGTAGTCGAAGAAAAACGTGCCGAAGCCCACGAAGTTCAGAGACGGCTCGGCCACACCGGCGTTAAAGGACCGATCGGTGAACACGCCGCTGGGATCTCCTCGGTACAGGGCGTTGTACTCGAAGTCCAAGTTCGTCACGATGATGTCCAGCCAGCCGTCGCCGTCGTAATCGGCGAAGTCGGTTCCCATGCCTGCTTGCGCCTGCCCGTCTTCGCTATAGCCCACCCCGGCGAGAAGGGTCATGTCGGTGAAGCGGCCTCCTCCTTCGTTGCGAAACAAGAAGTTCCGCATGGAATCGTTGGCGACATAGATGTCTTGATCGCCGTCATTGTCGTAGTCCCCCCACACGACCCCCAGGCTCTTTCCGTCCTCGGTCACCTGGACGCCCGCCTCCCGGGTGACGTCGGTGAATGT